>JAWVYK010000135.1:0-7594 GCA_033722755.1 Rhodovibrionaceae bacterium
GAGAACTCGCGCTCGTTCTGCAGGAAGACGTCGCCGTAGGTCTTGCCGCCCCGGTCCTTCGGCACGCCGTCCCAGTCCAGATCGAAGATGTTCTCGACGCCCTGCACGTACATCGCCAGGCGCTCCAGCCCATAGGTCAGCTCGACCGACACCGGATCGCAGTCGATGCCGCCGACCTGCTGGAAGTAGGTGAACTGGGTCACCTCCATGCCGTCGCACCAGACCTCCCAGCCGAGCCCCCAGGCGCCCAGCGTCGGGCTCTCCCAGTCGTCCTCGACGAAGCGGATGTCGTGCGCCATGGGATCGATCCCGATCGCCCGCAGCGAGCCCAGGTAGAGGTCCTGGCTGTCCGGCGGCGAGGGCTTCATCAGCACCTGGAACTGATAGTAGTGCTGCAGGCGGTTGGGATTGTCGCCATAGCGCCCGTCCGTCGGCCGCCGCGAGGGCTGCACGTAGGCGCAGTTCCACGCCTCCTTGCCCAGCGAGCGCAGGGTGGTGGCCGGGTGGAAGGTGCCGGCGCCGACCTCCATGTCGTAGGGCTGCAGAATTACGCAGCCCTGCCGGGCCCAGTAGTCCTGCAGCTTCAGGATCAGGCGCTGAAAGCAGGTTTCCGGATTGGCGGCGGATTTGCCGGTCGTTGCGGAGGAAATGGCGGGGCCGGCCTCGGACATCTGGTGAACATGCTCCGGCGGACGATCGGTTGCAGGCGGGCTATCCGGTCCGCGATTTGCGAACCTTTGTTGCAGTTGCGAGAAGCGCCGGCACACTAGCCCCCACCACCCGGCGAATCAAGCGCCCTGGGCCGCGCACGACGGCGGCTGCCAAGCTGGTCCAGGGCCTCTTAGTAAGGGCAGTCCGAGCGCCCGCAGTTGGTCGCATTTTCCGATGGCACGTAGGCGTCGCACACGGGACAGGGCACAAGGTCCTCCGTATCCGGACGGCTGTCCTTGTCGGTCTTGTCGGTGACCTTGCCGCCCTCGCGCTTGGCCTGCTCCAGACGCGAGAGCATCTTGAATCCGTACCAGACGGCGGCGATCACCGCGATCAGGAGAAGAATTTTCTGGATAGAGAACCCGAGCATGGCGGCCATTTAGGCGGTGGCACGTCGGCGGGTCAAGAACCGCCGCACAATTGCGGCCCGAATCCGGTCTGTCGCACCCAGGCAGGGGACTGGACCGTTCGCCAGACCGGAGCCTCACGAAGAAGTTAACGCAACCCGAATGCCGCAGCGCACAACGGTTCTTGGTGGGTGGCGCGAGGTTTCCTATGTGCAGAACCAACCGCGGTTGCCGCTCCACACGGAACAATCGCTCACCGACACTGTTTAAACGACGAGACAACGACAGGCCCAGCACGGGCCGAGAAAGGAGAGGCCCTATGGTCGACTTTACGTTCCACACGAAGGATAGCGCGCCGGAGGAATCCAAGCCGTTGCTGGAGAAGGCTGAAAGCGGGTTCGGCTTCGTTCCCAACATCCTTGCCGGCATGGCCGAGGCGCCTGCCCTGCTGGAGGGCTACATGACGCTCTCCGGCATATTCGACAAGACATCCTTCACGCCGGCCGAACGTCAGCTCATTCTGCTGACGGTCTCCTACGAGAACGAATGCCACTTCTGCGTGGCCGCCCACACCGGCGGCGCCAAGCGCGCCGAGATGGACGACAAACACATCGAGGCCTTGCGCAACGGCCAGCCGCTCGACGATCCGAAGCTGGAGGCGCTGCGCGGCTTCACCAAGAAAGTCGTGACCGGCCGCGGCTGGATCGAGGACTCCGATGTCCAGAAGCTTCTGGATGCCGGCTATGACAAGCAGAACGTGCTGGAGGTTATCGTCGGCGTTGGCCTCAAGACGATGTCGAACTACACGAACCACATCATCGGCACGCCGCTCAACGAGCAGCTCGAGCCGCTGAAGTGGGATAAGCCCAAGGCCGCGTGAGCGGAGGCTGCGAAAAGCCGTTTGCGGTCCTGAATTGGAAGCCGCACAAGAAACCCCGGCAGAGGAATGCCCTTGCCGGGGTTTTCTCGTGCGCGGCTTGTCCAACGGCACATGCCCCCTCCCCCCGGCGGCGGCGAGCGGTTAGGCTTGCGCCGATGAGCGGGCGACGAGGCGAAAGATGACCGACACGATTCTGGCAAAGTTGCGCGAGACGACGCCTGCGACGCCGAACATCCTGCGCCGGGGCTTCCGTCCCTTCTTTCTGGCCGCCGGGCTGTGGGCCTTTTTCGCGCTGACCATATGGGTCGCCTGGAACGGCGGAGAGGTGAGTCTTTTTTCCTCCTTCCCGCCCGTGCATTGGCACGCCCACGAGATGATCTACGGCTTCGGGATGGCGGCGCTGGCCGGTTTTCTTCTGACCGCGATTCCGAATTGGACCGGCCGGCTGCCCTATCGCGGCTGGCCCCTGGCGGGATTGGTTCTCCTCTGGCTCGCCGGCCGCCTGGCCACGATATTCTCCGCATTTATCGGGGCCACCGCGGCGCTGGTGATCGACCTCGCCTTTCCGGTGCTCTTCACCCTCCTGGTCGCGCGCGAAATCGCCGCGGGGCGTAACTGGCGTAACCTGCCGGCGGTGGCCGTCGTGGCGCTGCTGACACTGGGCAACGCGATCATGCACCTGGAGGACTTCGGGATCGCCTGGGGCGGCCCCGTCGGCCTGCGCCTCGGCATCGCCGCGCTGGTCATGCTGATCGTGCTGATCGGCGGGCGGGTGACGCCCAGCTTCACGCGCAACTGGCTCGTCAAGAACGGCGGCCGCAAGCTGCCGGCGTCCTTCGATCAGCTAGACAAGATTTGCCTCGGCACCACGCTGGTGGCGCTGGCCGCCTGGGTGCTGAGCAACAACGGCACCGCGGTGGGCGTGCTCGCCACACTTGCCGCGGCGGCGAACCTGGTGCGGCTCGTTCGCTGGCGCGGCCTGCGCACCCTGGCCGAGCCGCTGGTCTTCGTTCTCCACCTCGGCTACCTGTGGGTGCCGCTGAGCTTTGCCCTGCTGGCCGCCGCGCAATGGCACCCCCAGATACCGCCCACCACGGCCATTCACGCATTCACCGTAGGCGCCGTCGGAACCATGATCCTGGCGGTGATGACGCGGGCGACGTTGGGCCACAGCGGCCGCCCACTCAAGGCGAGCGGCGACACGGTCTTCATCTACATGTTGATCACACTGGCCGCGCTCTGCCGGATTGCGGCGACGCTGTGGACCGGGTCCTACCTGCCGCTATTGGCCACCGCGGCGCTCGGCTGGATGGGAGCGTTCGGCCTGTTCACCGTGGTTTACGGGCCGATGCTGCTTGCCGCCCGAACGGATGGAAAGCCCGACTGACCGCCGGGACTTGCGCGCTCTAGAGGCCGTAGCGGCCCCACAGGGCCCGCTCCTCGAGCGCGGAGATCACCCCGGACGCCCAAGCCGTCGCGCGGGCCGGGGCATCCTGCGAATCGCCGAGCGTGCCGAATGGCAGCCGCCGGCGCAGCCAGCCGCGCTGCGCCTCGACCTGCGGCGTCTTCACGCGATCGCCAAAGCGCTTGCGCAGCACCTCGCGCGGCGTGCCGAGGCCGTCCACGAGCCCCAGTTCCAGCGAGGTCTTGCCGGTCCAGAACGCGCCGGAGAAGAGTTTGTCCTCGGACGCCTTCAGGCGCTCTCCGCGGCGCTCGCGCACAATCGATTTGAAGCTTTCGTGCACATCTTCCTGCAGGGCTTCCAGGTGCTTGACGTCCTCCGGGTCCTCCGGACGGAAGGGATCCAGCATGGCCTTGCGCTCGCCCGAGGCATGGACGCGGCGCTCGACACCAAGCTTGTCCAGCAGGCCCGGAAAGCCGAACCCGGCGCTGACCACGCCGATGGAGCCCACGACCGAATTTTCGTGCGCGTACACCTCATCGGCTGCGCAGGCGATCCAGTAGCCGCCGGAGGCCGCGACGTCCTCGCAGAACGCGTAGACCGGCAGGTTCTTCTCCTCCGACAGCTCGCGCAGCCGCTGGGCGATCAGCGCCGCCTGCACCGGCGAACCGCCCGGCGAATTGACGACGATGGCGACCGCCTTGGCGCGCGGCAGCTTGAAGGCGCGCTCCAGGGCGGGATAGAGCGAGCGGGCGCTGATCGATTGCCGCAGAGGCCCACCGCCGCCGCCGATCACGCCGCCGACGCGTACCAGCGGCACAACGGGCGGCAGCTTGAAGGCCTTTTCCAGAAAGCGGCTTAGCACATTCGTTTTCTTGCTCATGACGCTCGCAGACATGGCCTCCCGGCGCCGATCTGCCAAGCAAAATCTTGCTTGGGCCGCTACGTGGCCATGTCGCCGCCCCGCGCCTCGAGCGGCAGGGCCCGGCCGTACCGTAAAATGCCGTCCGCGTCGGATGTAATGCCCCCTTCAGGCGCGTGCAGAACGAGACCGGGCAGCAGGCGCGTCGGACCCGCCACGGCCTTGCGCGCGCTGACGATCACCCGGCGTGCCGGGCGCCCTTCTGCGGGCCACAAGGGCAAGACCGCGATATCGCCGGCCCGGGCGTCGAGGGCGCCAAGCAGGCTTTCCAGCCGATCGGCCCGGTGGATCATCGTCAGCCGTCCTCTGGCGCGCAGGAAGCCGAGCCCGGTTTCCACCCAGTCGCGCAGAGCCGCCCGGCCCTCCACCTGGGCGCCGGCACGCCCGGCATCCGGCGGCGGACTCCCGGCGTCGGCGGGCAGGAATGGCGGATTGGCCATTACGTGATCGAAGCCGGTGAGGCCGACCTCCGAGGGCGGGTTAAGCAGATCGCCTTCGACAACGCGAAAGGTGTCCTCGCGACCGTTCGCCGCCGCATTCTGGCGGGCCAAGGCGGCCAGTTCCGGTTGCAGTTCCAGTCCCGTCACGCGCACACCCGCAACGCGGGTCAGCAGGCACAACGCCGCGGCGCCCGCACCGCAGCCCAGGTCCAGCACCGTCTCGCCGGCGTGGGCCGGGACGGCGGCGGCCAGCAGGACCGGATCGATCGCCACGCGGTAGCCGCTGGCCGGCTGGCGCAGGAGCACGCGCCCGTCGAGCAGCCGATCGTCGGTGGCCTCCGGGGCCCTCATCGAAGCGGAAGAGGCATCGCTCACGGCTCGAAGGTCTCCTCGCCGGCCTCGGCCAGAACGGCGCAGGCGCGGGCATAATCCTCTTCGGCGACGATCAGCCGCCGCATGATGGCCCCCGCCGAGCCTTCCAGCACGGAGGTGTGGGAATCCAAAATCGCCGCCTCGATCCCGGAATCGGCAAGTAGCGCCCGCAGCCAGGACAGGCGCACGACATCGTTACTGCGAACCAGTTCCCTCATCCAACACCAGAGCCTTAGCCCCGTTCCCGCACCCGCAACCGCCGCACCAGCATTTCGGCGGCAGAGCGACGGCTTGACCCGAACATCCGCTCACCTATGCTCCGAAGCGTGGGCCCAGCGCCAAACAACCGCATTTACTGCGGCTGTCAATCGTCGTAATCAGGCCGCCCACACGACAGGGAGGAAAGATTGGCCCTTCCAGCCGGCGTCAGCAAGGATGGAGAGACAGTGGCCGCCGCCAAGGCGGACGCGCTTGACGCGCTGCTCGAGCTCGTCCGCGAGGACCTGCAAGACGTCAATGCGCTGATCATCGAGCGCATGCAGTCACCCGTGGCGCTGATTCCGCAGCTGGCCGGCCATATCATCGCGGCCGGGGGCAAACGCCTGCGGCCGATGCTGACGCTCGCCTCCGCCCGGCTCTGCGGTTACGAGTCCGGGCAGAGGCACATCGGCCTGGCGGCATCCGTCGAGTTCATCCACACCGCGACACTGCTGCACGACGACGTGGTCGACGAGAGCGATTTGCGCCGGGGCATCGAGACGGCCAATTCCCTTTGGGGGAACAAGGCCAGCGTTCTGGTGGGCGACTTCCTCTTCTCGCGCGCCTTTCAGCTCATGGTGGCCGACGGCTCGCTGGAGGTGCTGCGCATCCTGTCCGACGCCTCGGCGGTGATCGCCGAGGGTGAGGTCGCGCAGCTCATCACCGCCAACGACACCGACACTACCGAAGACGCCTACATGCGGGTGATCCGCTCGAAGACTGCGGCGCTCTTCGCGGCGGCCTGCGAGGTCGGCGGCGTGGTGGCGGAGCGCCCGAAGGAGGAAGCCGAGGCGCTGGGCGTCTACGGGCTCAACCTTGGCATCGCCTTTCAGTTGGTGGATGACGTGCTGGATTATTCCGGCAGTGGCGAGAAATTCGGCAAGAGCGTGGGCGACGACTTTCGCGAGGGCAAGATCACGCTGCCTGTCGTGCTGGCCTTCGAACGGGCCGACGCAAAGGAGAAAAGCTTCTGGCGGCGGTGCCTGGAAGATCTCGACCAGAACGAGGAGGACATCGCGCGCGCGCTCGAAATCCTGCAGGCCCACAACGCCATCGACGAGAGTATCGAGCGGGCCCGCGGCTATGGCGAGGCGGCACGCCGGGCACTGTCCGTCCTTCCCGACAGACCGGAGCGAAAGGCGCTGCTGGACATCGTCGATTTCTGCATCGAGCGGGCCTACTGAGGCCGCGCTGCCGCGGCTCGGCACCGAAATCGCGCTAAATCAAACGAAAAACGCCAGCGGCTGTCCGGCCGCTGGCGTTCGCCTCTTCACTGGTCGGGGAGAGAGGATTCGAACCTCCGGCCCCCACGTCCCGAACGTGGTGCTCTACCAGGCTGAGCTACTCCCCGGCTCGGGCCCCGCGTTATAACCAAGGCCCTATGCCTTGGCAATGCTGCTGAGAGATGTTTGCGGCGGTTTGCAAATTCAAGCGTTTGCCTGGCTGCGCCTTAGGGAACAGGGCGAGCCCGATAAACCTTGATGCCCCCGAAGGCCTACGGTAATCCTATGTCTCAGCCGGAATGAAAACGAAACTTTGTTTCGCCAAACAATCCGGAAACAAAAACGCTGCCCAATGAGCCCCTTGGAGGTCTTGGACCGGGTGGCTTCACTGTCTCAAGTGGGAGGTCTTCACCACATGTCTATCAAAGACTTTCTGAAGTCCTGTGCTGCCGTTGCCGCGGTCGGCGCGTTCTTCGTTTCGGCCACCCCCGGCGACGCCGACGCCAAGGTGGTCATGAACATGCAGAGCACCTACCCGGGTTCGCTCACGCAGCTCGGCACGCTCGGCAAGCGCATTCAGGACGAGATCGCCGCGGTTTCCGGTGGCGACATCCAGATCAAGTTCCAGGAGCCGGGAGCGCTGGTGCCCGCGCTGGAAACCTTCGACGCCGTATCCTCCGGCGCCGTCGAGGCCGGCTGGTCCACCCCCGGTTACTGGGCGGGCAAGGTGCCTTCCCTGCAGCTTTTCGCCGCGGTGCCCTTCGGCCCGCGGGCCGGCGAGTACCTGGCATGGTACTACTTCGGCGGCGGCAAGGAGATGTTCGAGGAGATCTACCACCGTCACAATGTCCACTCGGTGATGTGCGGCGTTATCGCGCCGGAGGCATCCGGCTGGTTCAAGAAGCCGATCAATTCCGTCGAGGACCTGCAGGGCCTGAAGATGCGCTTCTTCGGCCTCGGCGCGAAGGTCATGGAAAAGATGGGCGTCTCCACGCAGCTTCTGGCCGGCGGCGACATCTTTCCCGCGCTTGAGCTCGGC
>JAWVYK010000136.1:0-7587 GCA_033722755.1 Rhodovibrionaceae bacterium
GGCAGCCGGCCGGCCAGGTTGAGAAGCGGGGCGAGCCGCGCCGCCGTGGGCGCGTAGCGCGGCAGGTGCGCCACCAGCCGGTCGCGCAAGGCCAGCGGTGCGGTCTTGCGGTACTGCGCCGTCGCCTCGATCTTCATGCGCGCCATATCGACGCCGGTGGGGCATTCGCGCCGGCACCCCTTGCAGGCAACGCAGAGATCAAGCGTCTCGCGCATCTCGGGCGAGCTCAGCGCCTCCGGCCCGAGTTGGCCGGTTAGCGCCAGGCGCAGCGTGTTTGCCCGGCCGCGGGTGACATCCCTCTCGTCGTGCGTGACGCGGTAGCTGGGACACATGACTCCGCCGGCCAGCTTGCGGCAGGCGCCGTTGTTGTTGCACATCTCCACCGCACCCAGCAGGCCGCCCCACGGCGACCAGTCGAGCGCGGTTTCCGTTGGCCCCTGATAGCCATAGCCGGGCTTGAAGCGGAACAGGTCGCGGTCGTCCATGCGGGGCGGGCGGACGATCTTGCCCGGATTGAAGAGGCCGTCCGGATCGAAGCGGTCCTTCACCTCCTCCAGCGCGCCGACGATCCGCGGGCCGAAGACGCGCTCATGCCATTCCGAGCGGGCGAGCCCGTCGCCATGCTCGCCTGAATGGGTGCCGCCGTATTCGCGCACCAGATCGAGCGTCTCCTCGGCGATGGCGCGCAGGGTGCGCGCGCCCGCCTCCTCCTTGAGATTCAGGATCGGGCGCACGTGCAGGCAGCCGACCGAGGCATGCGCATACCAGGTGCCGCGCGTGCCGTGCCGGGCAAAGACGTCGTTCAGCCGCGCGGTATAGTCGGCCAGGTGCTCGAGCGGCACGGCGCAGTCCTCGATGAAGGAGACCGGCTTGCCGTCGCCCTTCATCGCCATGACGATGTTGAGCCCGGCCTTGCGGACCTCCCAGACCTCCTCCTGCAGCCCACGGTCGGTCGCGCGCACGACGCCGCCCGGCAGGCCCAGGCCGGCCATGAGCTCGTCGAGATCGTCCAGCTTGGCGTGCAGCGCATCGGCCTCCTCGCCTGCGAACTCGACCAGCAGCAGGCAGTCCGGCTCGTCCTGCACGAACTTCGCCATGGACTCCCGGAACAGGGGGATCTCGCGCGCCAGCGTCAGGATGTTGCGGTCGACCAGTTCCACCGCGGTCGGGTCGAGCTTCACGATGTGCTGCGCGCTGTCCATCGCCTGATGGAAATCGGGAAAATGGCAGACCCCGAGCACGCGCGCCCCAGGCAGCCGCTGCAGCGGCAAAGTCAGCCTCCGAAAGAAGGCGAGCGTGCCTTCGGAGCCGACCAGAAGCTCAGCCATGTTGTGGCCGCCCGCGCCGTCCTCGCCGGGCAGCAGCGAGTCGATGTTGTAGCCGCCAACCCGGCGCAGGAGATCGGGAATGCGCGCCTCGATCTCGCCGCGTTCGCGCGCGGCGATGGTGCGCAGGTCCTGGATCAGCGGGGTCAGTCCGGGCTCGGCATCGAGACCTTCCAGGTTGCCCGGAACCGGGCCGAAGCGATGGTTGGAGCCGTCCGCCAGCACGGCGTCGATGGCCTCGACGTTGTGCTTCATGATGCCGTAGCGGATGGAGCGCGCGCCGGCGGAGTTGTTGCCCGCCATGCCGCCCAGGGTGGCCCGGCTGCCGGTGGAGACATCGACCGGAAAGAAAAGCCCGTCGGCCTTGAGGCGCGCGTTCAGCCGGTCCAGCACCAGACCCGGCTGCACCGTCGCGCGCCGCGCCGCCGGGTCGTATTCGAGCACGTCGTTCAGGTGCTTGGAGGTATCGACGACGATGGCCTCGCCCACCGTCTGTCCGTTCTGGGAGGTGCCGCCGCCGCGCGGCAGGACGGGCACGCCTTCCTCCCGCGCGATGGAGACGACGGCTGCGATGTCGTCTTCTCGCTTTGGCAGCACCACGCCAAGCGGTTCGATCTGGTAATGCGAGGCATCGGTGGCGTAGCGCCCCCGCGTGAAGGCATCGAAGCGCACCTCTCCCTCCACCTCGCGCGCCAGCCGCTCGGCTAGACGGGAGTCGCCGATGCGCTGGCGGCGCGGCAGACCGGCAATGGTGCGTTCGGCCATAGGCTGTCTCTCGTTGCCTTCAGCGGGCTGTGTCGCGGCGCAAAGCGCCCGCGCGTTCAATTCGCGCGCCTGTTGGACGGGGTCAAGCCCATACCGCTGGGTCCCCCGAAAGCATAAGAAATTGTATGCAAAATACCAAGGGGAGGACACGCGAGGCCTGATGCCACGATTCTTCCTCCGGGCCCCACCTCGGTCTATGTGGCGGGATTTACGGGAATCTCGCGAGTACACCGTGTCACCACGATCGGCATTGACGGGTCGAGCAGAATTGTATTTCGTATACAAAACGTGCTTGAGCTTGCCGTTCGCGGCCTTGTCCGCCTGGCCGACGAAGCGCGGCAGGCGCCGGCCCGGCCTGCAAGGCGCCGGCAGAGCGAGGGGAACCGCATTTTTCCATGAGCCACCGCAGCGGCCGACACTTCCTGCAGATCCCCGGGCCGACCAACGTGCCGGACCGGGTGCTCCGCGCCATCGACCGGCCGACCATCGACCACCGCGGTCCCGACTTCGTTCAGCTGACGCGCGAAATCCTCCCCGGCCTGCAGCGTGTCTTCAAGACGCAAGGGCCCGTCGTGATCTACCCGGCCTCGGGCACCGGCGCGTGGGAGGCGGCGCTGGTCAACACGCTGTCCCCCGGCGACCGGGTGCTGATGTTCGAAACCGGGCACTTCGCGACCCTTTGGCACGCCATGGCCGGCAAGCTGGGGCTGGATGCGGAATTCGTGCCCGGCGATTGGCGCAGCGGTGTCGACCCGCACGCGGTCGAGGAAAAGCTGGCGGCCGATACGCAGCACGCGATCAAGGCGGTCTGCGTGGTGCACAACGAGACCTCCACCGGCGTGACCACGCGCGTGGGCGAGGTGCGCAAGGCCATCGACCGCGCCCGGCACCCGGCGCTGCTCATAGTCGACACGATCTCTTCCTTGGCGTCCATCGACTACCGGCACGACGAATGGGGCGTCGATGTCACCGTCGCCGGCTCGCAAAAGGGGCTGATGCTGCCGCCGGGGCTGTCGTTCAACGCGGTCAGCGACAAGGCCCTGCAAGCCTCGGAAACAGCGGGCCTGCCCCGCTCGTACTGGGACTGGCAGCCAATCCTGGAGGCCAACGAGGCCGGCTTCTTCCATTACACCCCGGCAACCAACCTGCTCTATGGCCTGCGTGAGGCGCTGGAGATGCTCTTCGAGGAGGGCCTCGATTCCGTCTTCGCCCGCCACGAACGCCACGCCGCCGCCACCCGCGCCGCGGTCGAGGCTTGGGGCATGGAGGTGCTGGCGCGCAACCCGACGGAGTATTCCGGCTCGCTGACGGCCGTGATGATGCCCGAGGGCCACGATGCCGACGCCTTTCGCCAGGCCGTGCTGAAGCATTTCGACATGTCGCTGGGCACCGGGCTCGGCAAGCTCAAGGGCAAGGTCTTCCGCATCGGCCACCTGGGCGATTTCAACGATCTGACGCTCGCCGGCACGCTCGCCGGCGTGGAGATGGGATTCGAACTTGCCGGCGTGCCATACCGGCGCGGCGGCGTGCAGGCCGCTTTCGACCTGCTGACCTCGCAGGGCGGCAGGACGGCGGCGGCAAAGGCCGGATAAACCGGCCGGGTGCGGGCAGACGGCCATCGCAAGCGCCGCCTGCCATGCGCCGGAAACGCAGTTAGGGAGAATACGTCATGAGAAAGCTGTTCGCATGGGCCGCCGCGGTGGCGATCACACTGAGCGCAGGCCAGGCCGCCGCTCAGATGGAGCTGAAATTCGGCCACGTGGGCGCGCCTGGATCGCTCTTCGCCTTGTCGGCGGAGGAGTTCGCCCGCCGCGCCAACGAGAAGCTGGGCGACAAGGCCAAGGTCGTGGTCTTCGGCTCCAGCCAGCTGGGCAAGGACAAGGAACTGCTGCAGAAGCTGAAGCTGGGCACGGTGGACTTCGCCCTGCCGTCGTCGGTGATGACCACTGTTGCCGACGAGTTCGGGCTGTTCGACATGCCCTACCTGGTGAAAAACCGCGATCACATGGGCCGCATCGAGAAGCAGATCCTTTGGCCTGACATCGCCCCCGCGGCCGAAGCCAAGGGGTACAAGGTCATCGCCGTTTGGGAGAACGGATTCCGCCACATCACCAACAACGTGCGCCCCATCAACAAGCCGGCCGACCTGGATGGCATCAAGCTGCGCACGCCCAAGGGCAAATGGCGGGTGAAGATGTTCAAGGCCTACGGCGCGAACCCGACGCCGATGGCCTTTTCCGAAGTCTTCACGGCACTGCAGACCGGCGTGATCGACGGCCAGGAGAACCCCTTCGCGCAGATCTATTCCGCGAAGTTCCAGGAGGTGCAGGAGTATCTCTCACTGACCGGCCACGTCTATACGCCGGCCTATGTGACCGTTGGCAAGAACAAGTGGGAAGGCCTGCCCGACGATATCCGCCAGACTCTCGAGGAGACGGCGAAGGAAACCCAGGCGTTCGTCTACGAGACCGCGGCGAAGCTGGAAACCGACTTGCTGAAAAAGCTCAAGGACGGCGGCATGAAGGTCAACGAGGCCGACAAGCAGGCCTTTGTCGAGGCCAGCAAGCCGATCTACGACGAGTTCGCCGAGAGCGTCGAGGGTGGCGGCGAGATGGTCGAGAGGGCCCTGTCGCTGGCTGAAGGTTCCTGATGGCGTGAGCCACTGCCCCGTTCCGCCATTCGAGTTTTGGCGGAGCGGGGCTTTTTTCTCATCGCGGAGGAGACTTACCCGCACAGGCGCAGGCAGGCGCAGGCGCGGCATTGGGAGTGTGCGGCGGGCATGATCGAGCGGCTTCGGCGATATTTCGAGCGGCTGATGGAGGCGATCGTCGTCGTGATCGTGGTGGCGCTCGCGCTGATCATCGTCGCGGCCGTGATCTTCCGGCTGATGGGCAACTCGTTCAGCTGGTACGACGAAGTGGCCTCCGTCCTGCTTGCCTGGCTCACCTACTATGGCGCCGCGCTCGCCGCGGCCAAGCGCGCGCACATCGGATTCGAGGGCATCGTCGAGGCGGTGCCCAAGCGCTGGGGCCTGTTCATGGTGGTCGTGGCGGAGGCCGTCGTCATCGGCTTCTTCGCGATCCTCGCCTGGACCGGCTGGGAGGTCCTGCAGGTGTTGGCGGGCGACACGCTGGTCAGCCTGCCGCAGGTCTCCGTCCAGATCACGCAGTCGGTCATCCCCATCGGGGCCGTGCTATTCATCGCCGGCCAGCTGCTGAGCCTGCCGGAGGTCTGGCGTCGCGTGAAGGCGGGCGAGAAGCTGCACAGCGAAGTGCCCGACTCGCTTCCAGTGGAGCCGCAAGATGTCGTGGCCGCGGAAATCGAGGCGCTGCACGAGGGCAAGCGGGAGCGCCGGCCATGACCATCGCGCTCATGCTGTTCGGCCTGTTCGGCCTTATCCTCATCAACGTGCCGATCGCCGTGGCGCTGGCGGCCGTGGCGGTGGCCGCCATGGTGCTGACCCAGGGCACTTGGATTCTGCCGAACGTCGCGCTGGTCATGTACGACGGCGCGACCAAGTTTCCGCTGCTGGCCATCCCGATGTTCATCCTGGCCGGCGCGATCATGAACGCCACCGGCATCTCGGCCAGGCTGATCGCCTTTGCCTCGGCGCTTTTGGGCTTCGTGCGCGGCGGCCTTTCCATGGTGAACATCGGCGCCTCGTTGTTCTTTGCCGAGATTTCCGGCTCCGCTGTGGCCGACGTGGCGGCGCTCGGCTCGATTCTGATTCCGGCCATGCGCAAGAAAGGCTATCCGCGCGCCTTCGCAGCGGCGGTGACCTCCTCGGCGGCCACGCTGGCCGTAATCATCCCGCCTTCGATCCCCATGATCCTCTATGCGGTGATGTCGGACTCCTCCGTCGTGCAGCTCTTCGTCGCCGGCATCGTGCCGGGCCTGCTGGGCGGCATCGGCATGATGGCCATGGCCTACTGGTTCGCCCGTCGCCACAACTACCCGGTAGAAGAAACCTTTCAGCTCGCGCGGCTAAGGCGCACCTTCAAGGAGGCCTTCTGGGCCTTCGCCCTGCCGGTCATCATCCTGGGCGGCATCTTCGGCGGCTTCGTCACCGCGACCGAAGGCGGCGGGCTGGCGGTGCTGGCGGCGCTGGTGCTGGGCGGCCTGGTCTACCGCGAGCTCGACTGGAAGCACCTGAAGGACAGCGTGATCGAGGGAGGCGTGCAAACCTCCGTCGTCATGCTGCTTGTCGCCGCCTCGGCGCTCGTCGGCGTCTACCTCACCGAACAGCAGCTGCCGCAGCAGCTGGCGCAATGGATCCTTTCCATCACCGACAACCGGTACGCGGTGCTGGGACTCCTCAACATCTTCTTCCTGGTGATCGGACTGTTCCTGCATTCGGCGGCAGCGATCATCCTGGTGGTGCCGATCGTGATGCCCCTGGTCAACGCGGTGGGCATCGACCCGGTGCACTTCGGGCTGGTGGTGACGCTCAACCTCGGCATCGGCCAGCAGACGCCGCCGGTGGCCAGCGTGCTGATCACCGCCTGCTCCATCGCCAAGGCCAATGTCTGGGAGGTCAGCAAGGTCAACATCTATTTCATCGGCGTACTCTTTGCAGTCCTCATGCTGGTGACCTACGTTCCGGCCGTGCCGATGACCCTGGTCGATATCTTCTATCGCTGATCGGGCGCACAAGCCCGGAGGGAGAAACCGCATTCATGAGCGAGGAGAAAACCGCCGAGGAAGCCGTGATTGTCGCCCGCAAGGACGGCATCGCAACGGTGACGCTGAACCGGCCGGACAAGCTGAACGCGCTCACCAAGCCGGCGTGGGAGCGCCTGGGCGAGATTTTCGAGGAGCTTGGCGCCGACCACGGCCTGCGCTGCATCGTGCTGCGCGGCGCCGGCGGCAAGGCGTTCAGCCCGGGCAACGACATCTCGGAATTCGAGACGGAGCGCAGCAATGCCGAGCAGGCCCGCGCATACGGGGCCGTCATGCACCGAACGCTGGACGCCCTGCGCAACTGTCCCGTTCCGATCGTCGCCCTGATCGAGGGCATCTGCGTGGGCGGCGGCATGGAGATCGCCGCGGTCACGGATATCCGCATCTGCGGGCAATCCAGCCGCTTTGGCGCGCCGATCAGCAAGCTGGGGCTCGTCATGGCGCACGCGGAGCTGCAGGCGCTGCTCGATCTCGTGGGTGAGGCGACGGCCAAGGAACTGCTGCTGGAAGCGCGCATCGTCGACGCCGAGGAGGCCCTGGCCAAGGGCATCGTCACGCGCGTCGTGCCCGATGGCGAGGTGGAGCGCGAAGCCTATGCCACGGCCGACCGCATCGCCGCCGGCGCGCCCCTGGTCCATCGCTGGCACAAACAGTTCATCCGCCGCCTGAAGAACCCCGAGGCACTGCAGGCCGAAGAGCTGGACGAAGGCTTCCACTGCTTCGACACCAAGGACTTCGAGATTGGCTACCGCGCCTTCCTGGCCAAGGAAAAACCGAAGTTCGAGGGCCGCTGACAGCCATGAGCGCGCAAGACGAC
>JAWVYK010000137.1:0-7578 GCA_033722755.1 Rhodovibrionaceae bacterium
GGCATCGTCGCCGGCGGCGGCAGCGCCCTGCTCTATGCGGCCCGGGCCCTCGACAAGCTGAAGCCGGGCAATCACGACCAGCAGGTCGGCGTGGACATCGTCCGCCGCGCCCTGCAGTCGCCGGTGCGCCAGATCGCCGAGAATGCGGGCGTTGACGGCTCGATCGTCGTCGGCAAGCTGCAGGACAAGAAGGATCCGCGCTTCGGCTACGACGCCTACAAGGGCGAATACGTCGACATGGTGAAGGCCGGCATCATCGACCCGACCAAGGTCGTTCGCGCCGCCCTGCAGGACTCCGCATCCGTGGCGGGCCTGCTGATCACCACCGAGGCGCTGGTCGCCGAGAAGCCCGAGAAGAAGGGCAGTGCAGGCGCCGGCGCCGGCATGCCCGACATGGGCGGCATGGACTTCTAAGTCTGCGATCGGACAACCGGATCGCAATGGGCCGCGGGAGCGTTTCCCGCGGCCCTTTTCTTTGGTTGCGGCTTCGGCGCCTTCCGGCAATCGTCGCCGGCGTTCGTCAGGCGATCATGAAGCGCGCGCGCGTGCCGCGCTCGATCGCTGCGGCCTCCAGACGCCCGACCTCCAGTTCGTGGCGGAGGATTTCCAGCAGCCTGAGTTCTTCCTGCGAGAGCTGTTCGTCGGCGGCGGCGACGTCGCAGGCCAGCGCATAGGCGGTCTCGCGCAGCTTGGCCGGCAGGGCCTCCTTGATGGTGCCGATGACGTCGTAGAGGCCGTCGCCTTCGCTCAGCAGCGCTGCGCATTCCTGCGCGGTGCGCGGCAACTGCTCGGCGTCGTACTCGTGGAAGATCGGCAGGTGGCCGATAATATCGCCGATGACGGCCAGTTCCCGGTCGGTCATGTCCCGGTCGGCGGCGGAGACGAGGACCATGGTGTAGATCAGGGCGGCATGATGGTTCATCACGAAGATGGGCTCCGTTGTTTTTTTCGATGGACCGACCGGCCTTGTTCGGCCGGCCTTGTTCGGAACGTGAGGCCGCGGCGCCGGACGTGCGGCTATCGGCTGGCGAGCGAAGATTTGTGCATCGCCACCGTCTAGGTCAAGCAAAGCTTCGCACGACGCCTGTCAACCCGACGCTGGTCGATCCATACGCTTTGGGCATGACTGCCCGGCAGCATGCAGGCTCGACAAAGCGGTGACACCGGGGGTAAAGCCTCCGCCGTCATGCAAGCGGTCCTCGACGTCGTCCTGCCGGTCTTCGGCATCGTGCTGGCTGGGTTCCTGGTGGGCCGCAGCGGGCTTTTGGGCGCCGGCAGCAGCGAAGCACTGAACCGGTTCGTGTTCTATTGCGCGCTTCCGGCCCTGTTCTTCATCTCGATGAGCCGGCTCGACGCCAGCAGCGCCGACGCCATGGGGCCGTTCCTCATCGCCTGGGGCGGCGGCCTGGCCGCCGTGTTCACGCTCGCCGTGGGCTTCGCGGCGCTTTTCTTCCGCCAGCGCCCGGGCGCGCTTGGCCTGCACGGACTGTCGGCCATTTTCTCGAACACCGGCTACATGGGCATTCCGCTGGTGATCATGGCGCTGGGCGAGGACGGCGCGTTGCCGGCGATCGTCGCCACGGTGGCCAACGGAGCGCTGGTGATGGGCGTGGGTACGATGATCCTGGAGGCCGACCTCAGCCGCGGCACCCATCCGCTCAGGATTGCGCGCAACGTCGTCACTGGCGTGATCAAGAGCCCGCTGCTGCTCTCCGCCGCTGCCGGCCTGGTGGTGGCGATTCTGGACCTTCCGGTGCCGGCCGCGCTGGAGCGGTTTTGCGATCTGCTGGCCGCGGCCGTCGCGCCCTGCGCGCTTTTTGCCATGGGCCTTTTCATGGTCGGCCGCTCGGTAACGCGCGGGGCGGTGGAGACGAGTTGGATCACCGTCATCAAGCTGGGCGTGCATCCGCTCGTCACCTGGTGGCTGGCGTTCCGCGTGCTCGACGTCGACCCGCTCTGGGCGAATGCCGCGCTCATCCTGGCGGCGCTGCCCACCGGCGCGCTGGTCTTCGTGCTGGCGCAGCAGTATGAGATCTACGTGCAGCGCTCCACTGCCGCGATCCTCATCTCCACGATCGTTTCCGTACTGACGCTCTCGTTGCTCTTCGCCTACATGGGCTACGGCTAGAGGGCGCTCTCACAAAAGTGGCCAGGAGGATGTCCGCTTCGGGCAGGAACTCGGGGCATTCTGCAATTGTCCGCGTTTGGCCGCGAACAGTCATAAAAAAAACAGTGATAAAAACAGAGATAGACGATCGCCCACAACGTTGATCTCGCCAACGAATGGATGTCGATGCCATCCTATTGACAAAGCCCGCTCGACTTGCGAGCGCAGGCACGCCCATCGATCCAGATAGTGCCGGCGAGCGATGCGGCTGGCTTCCACTCGTTGCCCTGAAACTCGGTTTCCTCGATCTCGGCGTCAGTGAGATTGGCACTGTCCAATTTTGCCGCCGTGAACCGCGCCTTCTGTAACTGCGCTCCGCGCAGGTCTGCGCCGCTCAGATCCGCGCCGGTCAGATTTGCATTGCGGAGATCTGCACCGCGCAAATCGGCTTTTCGGAGGCCGGCATGGTCCAGATCCGCGTTGCGCAGGTCGGCATTGCGGAGATCCGCCCCGTCGATCTGGGCGCCGGCCAAAATGGCATGCTGCATGTTTGCTCCGACAAGCTGGGCATTGGTCAGGATCGCGTTGCGGAGGTTGGCCTTCTCCAGATTGGCCCCGGAAAGATCGGTACGTGACAGGCGCATGGCGCCCATGTCTCTTCCCCGCAGATCTCGTCCGGTCATGATTGCGTCGGCGCACGCTACATAGAGCGCTGGCTCGCAGAGAGCCTCTATCGACTCCTGCGCGTTCGCCTCCGATGGCCGAATCGTTGAAAGCAAAACCACATGCCCGGTCACGACACAGCTCAAGGCAAGGACAAGCGCCCACGTGCCGAGAGCCCGGCAGCTTCCCGTGCTCGTCATTTTCAAGGTTCTCATTTTATGATTCTCGGCTGATCCATCGCTCGACAGCGCGCCTTGTCAGGACGCGCTGTCTGTTTTCCTGATTGGCTGGCTGCCGGCGCGGCGGCCGCCATCTTGCTCTGTGATCAGAATTGTGCCGCCAGCTTTTCCATGCAGGCCTTGGCAACGTCGCGATTGGCATCGCTAGAACCCGGCATCGTGGCCCAGCCCGTGTTCATGAGTAATTCAGTGCGTTGGTAGCGGCTGGTTTCCTCGAGCTCTGCGAGCGTCGAGGCGCTGCCCGGATCCTGCTTGGATTGCTCGAGGCAAATCGGCACCAATGCGGCAACGACTTCCTGACGCGCTTTGTCAGATGCCATTTCACTGGCAGTCGCTTCGGTAACCCATCCGCCCCAGGAAAATCCGGCAATGGCAAGAGCAATGGCGCCAGCTGCGGCACCCAGCAGGGCGGGTTTAGTCCATACGGGAATGTTCATAATTGGTTTCCTTGAATTGGAGAAAACCATATCTCTCCAATGTATTGAGCATATATTAGCATAGATGTGAAAAAATAGCGAATTAATAATTCCAAATTGTCATTACCTATTATTTATCGATAAATTTGCTTCCGTAAACTCTTTTGCAAACAAGTTTTATGGCTTCAATAGGCACAACTTGCCAGTTCAGGCCTCGGGGCTGTGGGAGATCAGGGCGGAAACATCCAATCTTACGCGCAATTCGATTGCAGCGCGTAAAGCGCGGGCCGCCACGCTTTGCGACGACGAGGTCCTTGCAGTGCCGGCTCCGCACGGGTTTAGTCCAAACCTAAGGTTTTGAACCCGCCCAGACGTGATGACGCGCTCCGCGAGCGAGGGGTCGCGCCGACAAGCCGGAGGTGTAAAGCAGTGCGTATAAAGGTCGGGTATGAATTGCTTTATGAATGCCCCCAGCCTACCCCGATGATCCTGATGCTGAATATTCACCACATTCATGCCGACGAGATCGTGATCCCCGACCGCATCGTCACGGATCCGTTGATCCCCATCGAAGGTTATCGAGACGGCTTCGGAAACTGGTGTAGCAGGATTGTCGCTCCACAGGGACTAATCCGGCTTTCGACCGATGCGATTCTTCGCTGCACCGACGAGCCGGACATTGCCGCACCCTCCGCCAGACAAATCCCGGTACAGGAACTTCCCTCCAAATCCCTGGTTTTCCTAGTTGGCAGCCGCTATTGCGAGACGGACCGTTTGTCGCAGGCAGCTTGGGACCTTTTCGGCCGCTTGCCCGAAGGTTGGGAGCGGGTCCAGAGCATTTGCGATTACGTCCACCAATTGATCACCTTCGATTATGCACGAACGGATCCGACGAAATCTGCGGTTGACGCTTTCGAGGAAAAGGCCGGCGTATGCCGGGATTTTGCTCACCTTGCAATCGCGTTCTGCCGCTGCATGAACATCCCGGCGCGATATTGCACAGGCTATCTTGGCGATATTCGCGTTCCGCCACCGAAAGATCCGATGGACTTTGCGGCATGGATGGAGGTCTACCTCGATGGCGGATGGTATATCTTCGATCCGCGAAACAATGCGCGGCGAATGGGGCGGATCCTGATCGCACGCGGACGCGATGCAGCCGATGTACCGATCAGCAATAGCTTCGGCCCCTCCGTGCTGAAGACGTTCCGGGTTTGGGCTGATGAGGTGACGGAGCCGACGGGCTAGAGCCGACAGGCTGATGGATTCTGCACGGGGCGCGCGCGCACGATGTTTGCGAGTTTGCTGAACCACTGCCAAGACCTCATTTTCCGCAGAGGCGAGACACGTGAACAAGACAGAGCAGTTAACGTTCGTCTTTCAGTCTGACGATGCCGCTCGGGATTACTCGCACTGGTTCTGGCGAACCTATGGCAGAGCCGCAGACGACCTGGATCAGGCAACCGTCAAGGTCTACGTCCTTACGGACAAGGAGAAGACTGAGAGTTTGGAAAGAGCGAAGCGCATGCAGGGACGATTGATACGCGATCACCGATCCAAGGGGCCTGCGCGCCGCAGATGAACGTTCCCTGCCGCCGCTGTCCATTCGGCGTCCCGCTTGCCGCCACCCGATATCGAGTGACCGCCGCCGTCTCACACAGGGACGCGGATGAATAAAAGGATTCCCACATCCGCCGTATTGGAGACGCTGGTGCAAAGCGCGCCGAGGGATGAAGTAACGCTCGGGTGGATCGTCGAGCATCTGAGCGAACGCTCGTTCGGCGTCATGCTGCTGGTGATAGCACTGCTGGCCTTGGTCCCGGGCATCTCTCCTCTTGCCGGATTGCTGGTGGCGGTAATCGCCGCGCAGATGATCATGGCGCGGCCAACGCCCCTGCTACCCGGGCCCGTTCTCCGTCGCCGCTTCGCAACCGCCCGGCTGGCGCGAGTGATCGGCCGCCTGATCCCCTTTCTCAAACGCATCGAGCGGCTCGTCCGCCCGCGCTGGCGCACTCCCTTCGAAGCGACCAAACGGACCATCGGCTTCATAACGCTGCTCCTCGGCGCAACGCTTCTGGTGCCCATTCCCTTCAGTCATTTCATTCCGGCGTTGACGTTGATGCTCCTCGCGTTCGCTTTTCTGGAGGAAGATGGAATTCTACTGTGTTTCGCCCTGATCGCTGCGCTTATCTCGCTCGGCATCACCGCGACCGCGGCCTGGAGCGTGATCGAGGTGAGCCTGTCGATTTAGGATCAGCGAAGCAAAACGACCGCGGTCACAACATTGGCGGGGATTTTGAGGTGGGCTGCCAAGTCCGCGTTGGATCGATCCGAGACGATTGACGTCAGCTGATCGATGTCAGCCTTTGCCGAAGGAGCCGAGCGCTCGCCTCGGTTCTGGTGTGGCTTCGCGTCCCGTGCGTCCATGCGAGTCCACGACCTAGGCGGTGCGCGTGGCCAGGAAGGCGCGTGTCTCGGCCACCGCTTCGGCCAGGCCGCAGCGGCGCACCTCCACGCCCTCGGGGAAAGCGCCGGTCAGCCGCGTGGGCATCATCGGGTCCAGCAGCACGAAGACGCCGTGATCGTCGCCGCGGCGCACCAGCCGGCCGAAGGCCTGCTTCAGCCGCAGCCGGGTGAGCATGTCGTCGTAGCGCCGCGCGCCGAAACGCTCGCGCCGGGCCTTGTGCCGCAGGTCCGGGCGCGGCCAGGGCACCCGGTCGAAGACGATCAGCCTGAGTGAGCGCCCCGGCACGTCGACGCCGTCGCGCACCGCATCGGTGCCCAGCAGGCAGGCGTCCTCCTCCGCCCGGAAGATGTCCACCAGCGTCGAGACGTCGAGCCCGTCCAGGTGCTGCGCGTGCAGCGGCAGGCCGGCGGACTCCAGCCCGGCGGCGATGCGTCCGTGCACGGCCTTCAGGCGCGAGATCGCGGTGAACAGACCCAGCGCCCCGCCGCCGGAGGCCAGGAAGAGCTCCCGGTAGGCGGCGGCCACCTGGTTCAGGTCGTCCTTGCGCACGTCGTTGACGACGAAGACCCGCGTCTGCGCGGGATAGTCGAAGGGCGAGGGGACCTGCGCGCGGATGGCCGGCGCGGGCAGGTGGAGCGCGCCCGTCCGGGCCTCGGCTGCCTGCCAGTCGGCTTCCGCCTCGCCGCTGCCGTCGCGCAGAGTGGCCGAAGTGACCAGCACGCCGTGCGCGGGCTGCAGCACGGCATCGGCCAGCGGCTCGGTCGGATCGACCCAGTGCCGGTAGAAGCCGACGTCGATGTCGCGGCCGTCGATGCGCTCCACCGAGAACCAGTCCACGAACCGCTCCGGCGTCTCGCCGCGCAGCAGTGCGGCCAGCATGTCGCGCCAGGCGGCGATCTGCATGAGCGCGCGGCGCTCCAGCGTGCGCACCGTGGCCTCGATGCGCCGCCGGGTCTCGCTGTCGAGCTCCCCGGCCTCCTCGTCCAGGCGCTCCTTCAGCCGCGTGCGCAGGCGCTCCAGGGGCCCGTAGAGGCGTTTCAGCGCGGCATCCAGCGCAGTGGCCGCCTCCTCCAGCCCCGGCACCGGCTGCGCGGCCGGACACTCCAGCGAATAGGGACCGTCGGCGCCGGAGGCGCGGGCATAGACTTGCTGACGCACAAGCGCCAGGAAGCCCTCGGTCGGCCCCCAGGGGTCGCCGTCGGCCAGCCGGCGATGCCAGCCTTCCGCGGCCAGCACGCGCGCCGCGCCCAGCGCCTCGGAGAGCAGCTCCATGTCCTCGGCCCCGCCGGCCACGAGGTCCTCTATGCGGCGCTTCAGGCCGCGGATGCGGCTGGCGCTGCGGCTGGCCTCGGCGCCCAGCAGCCAGCGGCGCAGCTCCGCCGTCTCGCGCCCGCTCAGGTGGGCGGCAAAGGCGCTGTCGGCCGCTTCGAAGAGGTGGTGGCCCTCGTCGAACACCAGGCGCTGCGGCACCGCGCCTTCCTCGCCGCCGCCGAGCGCCCCCTGGATCAGTACCAATGCGTGGTTGGCCACGACGATCTCGGCGCGCCGGGCCCGGCGGATCGAGCGTTCGATGAAGCATTTGCGGTAATGCTGGCAGGCGGCGTAGATGCACTCGCCCCGCCGGTCGGTCAGTCCCAGCGTGCGCCCGCGGCCCACCAGGTCCGGCAGCCATCCCGGGAAATCGCC
>JAWVYK010000138.1:0-7494 GCA_033722755.1 Rhodovibrionaceae bacterium
CGCAGCACTATCTTAGGCTGCTTCTGGCCCCGGATCCCGACCCGGCCGCCTCGGCCAACGACACTCGGAAGCCATCGAGCATGCGCCCATGACGAGCCCGAGAGTGAGCGTGATCGTTCCCTGCTTCAACCGAGAGGCTTACATCGGCGAGGCCGTGAAAAGCATTCTTGCGCAGAACCTGGGGGACTTGGAGATCCTGGTCGTCGACGACGGCTCGACGGACGCTTCGACGGATGTGGTGGACTCCTTCGACGATCCGCGGGTGCGCCTGGTGCGCAACGAACGCAATCTCGGAATTCCCGCGACGCGCAATCGGGGGCTCGACCTGGCCCGCGGCGACTACATCGCCACGCTCGACAGCGACGAGCTGGCCGAGCCCGGCCGTCTGGAACGGCAGGTCGCATTTCTCGATGCACGGGCCGACATTGCGCTCGTCGGCAGTTGGGCCCGCGAGGTAACTGAGGCCGGCGCGGCGACCGGAAAGATCAAGCGGCGGCCCACCGATCCCGACGAGATCGACCTTTGGCTGCTGTTTCGCTGCGCCGTGCTGCAATACACCATGACGGGCCGGGCGGAGGTACTGCGCGACTACCGCTACAACGAGGACTTGGAGGTCTGCGAGGACCACGACCTGCTTCTGCGTCTTTCGGCCGATGGACACCGTCTGGCGAACCTGCCCGAGGCACTGGTGTCACACCGCGTGCACGACAGCCAGGTGACGCGTGAAAAGGCGTTGCGCCTGATTGCCCGCAAGCACGCGATCGTCGGCCGAAGGCTTGAGGAACTCGGCGTGGCGCATCGGCCGGAAGATCTGGAGCGACACTTCGATCTGGCGCACCTGAGATCGCGCGGCATCGCGCCGGACGCGGCCTATTTGGACTGGGCGGAGGACTGGCTGCTGCGCCTGATCGAGGCGTTTGCGCGCCGGGATGCCGCAGGCGCCGTGACGGCACGGCGTATCGGCGCCGAGCTGTGGCTGGCCGCTTGCTGGCACGCGAAGGCAAGGCTGGGCCCAACGCGCTGGATCGGACGCTGCTTCGCCTCGCCGCTGGCCGGCCCGCTTTGGCGCAGCGCGCTTGTCCGACTGCCGGTCGTCAGGCGCAATGCGCCGGCCGCAGGGGACTGAGGCGATCGCCTGTCAGATGCAGGGCAGGGGGTCTTGCGGCACGTATTCCAGGCGCGTCCAGGTCTCGGATTTGCCAAGGAACTCGAAGCCAAGGTAGGCGCGGAGGTGAAGCTGGTCCTGACCCTTGACCCGCACGATTCCGCTGTAGGTCTTGCCATCCTTGGGATTGTAGACTTCGCCTTTCCACACGCCTGTGTCGTTCTGTTCCAGCGATTTCAGCACGCGCACGCCGCACATCGGCTCGCGCTTCTTGCTTTCGTCGGGATTGAACCAGTCCAGGCGCAGTCGCCCCTTGTCGTCGTAAAGCTTTTCCATCCAGACGAGCTGCCCGCAGAGGCGATCGCCGCTCTCCTTGCAGGGCGCGATCCACACGGCGGCCTTTTTCTTCTCCGTGAGCCAGACGCCGCGCGGTGCAGGCGTGCCGTCCAGGCTCTGTTCAAGGGCCGCCAAGCCCTCCGGTGTGGTCAGCACCGGCTTGTTGCCGGCAGCCACCGATGTTCCCGCCAGCCACAGCACGGCCAGGGTCAATGCGGCTGTCCAACGCGCCAGGTCGCTCATCGTCGTGGATATCCCCCAGTCACAGTGAATTTGCATGTGTTTTTACACCAAAATTCCGAAAGAATAAAGCGGTGCCGCCAAACACGATTTCGAGAATTTGGTGTGAGCGCGGCCTATATCAAGGTCATGGAAAGCGGCATTACAGACGACGCGCCGGCTTTGGACGAAGCCGGCTTGCGCCTGCTTTGTGACGAGATGCTGCATCGCCTCGGCCGCTGGCTGCGGGCGGCGGGATACGACACGGCGCTGGCGGAGCGTGGCGCGCGCGACCGCGAGCTTCTAGAGCAGGCCGAGCGCGAGGCCCGCTTGCTGGTAACCCGCGACCGCGGCCTCGCAAAGCTGGCCGGCGAACGGGCACTTCTGCTGCATAGCGAAGGCGTCGATGCGAATGCCGCGGAGGTGTCCCGGCGCCTCGCGATCGACTGGATGGCTGCGGCCTTCACCCGCTGCCTGATGGACAACACGCCGCTGCGGCCGGCCAAGGCCGACGAACGGATTCATGCGCCGCGATCGGCGCGCGAACTCCCCGGCCCGTTGCACGTTTGTCCCAGGTGCAGGCGTGTTTTCTGGCCAGGAAGCCACATGCGGCGTATGCGAGGCCGGCTAGAGGCATGGCAGGCGCGCTCTGAAGGTGACCAAGACAGAGGCAGTTTGCCATGAGAAAACAAATGTTTGCAGAATAGACGCATAAAAAAATGCTTGAAATTTTCTCGATTCGTTCTCATATTGGAGCTAACCGGGAAAGGACCCCGCAAACATTCCCAAAAGACGGTCTCGCGCGCTATTGGCGCATTATTGGTCCGAACCGCGAAGAATGCGGGTCGAGCAAATGCGCGGCGCGGAAAAAAGCGGTGCCAAGCCCCTAGAGACTGCAGGAAACGTGACCGTAGGAGGGTCGCCAAATTTGGCCGTAGTGAATACGACGAACGAGACAGAACTTCAGCGCTATCTAAGGCGCGTGCGCGAATATCCTCTGCTCAGTGCCGAGGAAGAGGTCGATTGCGCGCTGCGTTGGCAGCGCAAAGGCGACGCCGAGGCGCTCGACCTTCTGGTGGGCAGCCACCTTCGCCTGGCCGTGAAGATCGCCATGGGCTTCCGTGGCTACGGACTGCCCGTAAGCGACCTCATCTCCGAGGGCAGCGTCGGCCTTATGCAGGCCGCCGATCGCTTCGATCCGGACAGGGGCTTTCGTTTCTCCACCTATGCAAGCTGGTGGATCCGGGCGGCGATCCAGGAGTACATCCTGCACTCGTGGTCGCTGGTGAAGATGGGCACGACCGCCTCGCAGAAGAAGCTGTTCTTCAACCTGCGCAAGCTCAAGGCCGAGCTCGAAGCCATGGAGGAGGGCGATCTGCGCCCCGAGCACGTGGAATCCATCGCCACGCGCCTGGGCGTGCCCGAGCAGGACGTCATCTCCATGAACCGCCGGCTGGCCGGACCGGACAATTCATTGAACGCGCCACTGGGCGAAGAGGGCTCCGGCGAATGGCAGGACTGGCTTGTCGAACCTGACGAGGACCAGGAAACCCGCCTGGCCGAGCAGGAGGAATACCGCAAGCGCGCGGATCTGGTGAAGGATGCCATGAGCGTGCTGAACGACCGCGAGCGCCGGATCCTCTCGGCGCGCCGGTTGAGCGACGATCCCATGACGCTGGAGGAGCTCAGCCACGAATACGGAATCAGCCGCGAACGCGTGCGTCAGATTGAGGCGCGCGCCTTCGAGAAGCTGCAGCAAGCCTCCGTCATGGCGGCCGAATCGGCGGGCATGCAGGGCGTCCGCGCCTCAGCCTGACAACCACACCACGAGGCGGTCACGACGCTAAGAGTGGCCGCCAGCCTTCGGAAATACGCCGTGCGGATACGGCGACAGGCCGCTGGAGTTTTCCGGCGGCCCTTTCTTTTTCGCGCGCGGGCTCAGGAATCCGCCGCGCGGTGGTCAGTCAACGGCCGGCGGGAGATCACCAGAAACCGCAGGAAGAGGAAAAGTGCTGCGGCGCAGAGACCGGCCAGAAGCCCGTTCAGCAGGCCTGGGACGCCCCGGTCCAGCTCCAGGCCGAAAACGTAGGCTATTGGCACGGCTACAACCCAGAACGCGACGGCCTGCATAGCCGTCGGGACGACGACATCGCTGGTGCCGCGCAAGGCGCCCATCAGCACTGCCTGTCCGCCGTCGAAGATGACGGCGACCGCGACCACCGCCAACGCCGGGATCGCCACGTGCAACACCCGTGCCTCGTCCGTGTAGATTGCTGCGATGGGCCCGCTGAACGCGAAGATGAGGACTGCGGCCGCGAACATGACGATCAGGCAAAGGCCGACGCCGGTCCACCCCGCCACGGCCATGCGCGGACGGTCGGACTGCCCGACCGCGTTGCTGACCCGCACCGAGGTGGCCGTCGAAAGGCCGATCGACAGCATGAAGATGAATGAGACGACGTTGAGGCAGATCTGATAGGCGGCAAGCGGCGTTTCGCCGAGCCGGCCCGCGAAGGTCGCGATCAGCGCGAAGGCGGCGCTTTCCGAGCTGACCGCCAGCGAAAGCGGCACCCCGATGCGCAGCAAGGCGCCCAGCCGGCCGACCGTTCCGCCGATCCAGCGGCGCACGCCATAGGCTGTCGCACCATTCATGTTCAGCGCATAGCCGACCAAGGCGAACAGCATGATCCAGCGGGTTATGGTGGTCGCCAACGCCGCGCCATCCGCGCCCATCGCGGGCAGGCCCAGATTTCCATAGATCAAGACCCAGTTGAGCGCTGCGTTCGGCAGATTGGCCAGCAGCGCGATCACCATGCCTGCGCGCGGACGGTTGATTCCCTCCAGGAAGAATGAGGTGGCGATGAACATCAGGATCGCCGGCATACTCCAGGAAAACTGGACGAGCACGCCGTGGCCGCCGGCCGCGATGTCCGGTTCCTGGCCGAAAAGCAACAGTATGGGCTCGCCGGCCAGCATGATCCCGCCGCCTAGGGTTCCAACCGCCGCGGCGACCAGGAGCGCGCTGTGCCAGATGGGCCCGGCATCGCCATAGCGCTCCGCCCCGTCGGCACGCGCCGTCAGTACGACCGTGCCGATCAGCAAGCCCAGGCCTGCCACCAGGAGAAAGACGTGGAGCGCGAAGGCAATGGCGTAATGGGCCAACTGCTCGGCGCTGGCGTGGCCGACCATGATGCTGTCCACGGTGACCATCACCACCAGCCCGGCGCGCGCCAGCATCACCGGAACGGCAAGCGACAGCGTCCGCCGGACGTGATCGGCCAGGTTCTGCGGCGGTTTCTGGTAAAGCGTGGCGGATTGCGTCGTCATGGTTGGCGCGCCGTCTCCCGGTCGGCTGCTGGCGGTCAGGGGTTTCGTCAGCCGCTGTGGCAGTCGAGCCGCCGAAACCGGCGAAACGACCGGAAAAGATTAGCCGTGGTGCACGATCGGGGCCAATGCGAACCCCGTCTATCTGGCTTGCAGGCGGGGCAGGTCAAGCCGGGTGCGGCCGCGCGGCGAGCGCCCGCTCCGGGCAATTGACTTGCGCAGTCGGCTTCACTATGTTCCCGGCTCCGCAGTCGAGGCCGCAGCCGTCAAGGCGCGGCCAATGCCAGGTTTCGGAGCGTTCGAGATGAAGGTCGTCAATTCGCTGAAGACCGCAAAGCTGCGCGAGCGGGGTTGCCGCATCGTGCGCCGGCGCGGTCGTGTCTACGTGATCAACAAGCGCAACCCGCGCTACAAGGCGCGCCAGGGCTGATCCGACCTGTCCGGGTGCGGGGCGCATCGAGCGTTCACCGCTTCAGCAGGCCGCAGACCATTTGGCTGCGGCCTTTCGCATGCCTTGAACCATCCCGGCCGGGTGGCGTTGACCCCTCTGCGGGCCGCGGCCATATTGACATAGAGTGGTAATACCACTCTGGCGCCGCTGTGATCGCCGGACCCCGCGGCCGAGGGAAAAGGAAAAGTCATGGTACGCATGCCGGACCCCCACGAGGACGTATTGGAGCGGCGCGACGAGATCATCGCCGCCTTGCAGGACATCGTCCCGGGAGAGGGTGTGATCGTCGAGGAGACGGAGCTGCGCGCCTACGAAACCGACGGGCTGACGGCCTATCGGGCGGTGCCGATGGTGGTGGTCCTGCCTGACACCGTGGACCAGGTCAGTCGGGTCCTGAAATACTGCTACGACAACAACATTCGCGTTGTGCCGCGCGGCGCCGGCACGTCGCTCTCCGGCGGTGCATTGCCGCTCACCGACGGCGTGCTGCTTGGCCTCAGCAAGTTCAACAAGATCCTCGAGGTGGATTTCGAGAACCGCGCGGCGGTGGTGCAGCCCGGCGTCACAAACCTTGGCATCACCAAGGCGGTGGAGCACGAGGGCTTCTATTACGCGCCGGACCCGTCCAGCCAGATCGCCTGCTCCATCGGCGGCAATGTGGCGGAGAACTCAGGGGGCGTGCACTGCCTCAAGTACGGGCTGACGACGAACAACCTGCTGGGCCTGGAGGCCGTGCTCATTGACGGCACGGTGCTTCGCATCGGCGGCAAGCACCTGGATTCCGGCGGCTACGACCTGCTGGGCCTGATGACCGGCTCGGAGGGCCTGCTGGCCGTGGTGACCGAGGTCACGGTCCGCCTGCTGCACAAGCCGCCCAGCGCGCGGGCCATGCTGCTCGGCTTCAACTCCAGCGAAGAAGCCGGCGAGTGCGTTGCCAAGATCATCGCCAACGGCATCATTCCAGGCGGCATGGAGATGATGGATGGCCCCGCCATTCGAGCCGCCGAGGACTTCGTGAAGGCCGGCTATCCCCTGGATGTCGAGGCGCTGCTGATCGTCGAGCTCGACGGCCCGGACGCCGAGGTCGACGAGCTGATCGACCGGGTGAGCCGTATCTCCAAGGAGGCCGGCGCGATTTACGAGCGGGTCAGCCACGACGACGACGAGCGCGAACGGTTCTGGGCCGGGCGCAAGGCGGCCTTTCCGGCTGTCGGGCGGATTACGCCGGACTACTACTGCATGGACGGTACAATCCCGCGCCACCAGCTTCCTCACGTCCTCAAGCGCATGCGCGAGATGTCGGAGCACTATGGCCTCGGCGTCGCAAACGTCTTCCACGCGGGCGACGGAAACCTGCATCCGCTGATCATGTACGACGCCAACAATCCGGGCGAGCTGGAGAAAGCGGAGGAATTCGGCGCCGATATCCTGAAGCTCTGCGTGGAGGTGGGCGGCGTGCTGACCGGAGAGCACGGTGTCGGCGTGGAAAAGCGCGACCTGATGGGCGAGATGTTCACGGAAATCGATCTCAATCAGCAGCAGCGCGTGAAATGCGCCTTCGACGCCAGCGGGCTTCTCAATCCGGGCAAGATGTTCCCGACGCTGCACCGCTGCGCCGAGCTCGGCCGCATGCATATACACCGCGGGCAGATGCCGTTCCCCGACCTGCCGCGCTTCTGAGCCGCAAGAAGACCTCATGGCCGAGACCCTGAAACCGCAATCGGACGAGCAGGCGCGCGACGCTGTCGCCTGGGCGCTCAGCGAGGAGCTGCCGCTGGAAGTCGCCGGACGAGGCACCAAGCGGACGCTGGGGCGGCCGATGCAGACGGCCCACACCCTCGACCTTTCGGCGTTTTCCGGCATCGACATTTACGAGCCCGAGGAGCTGATCCTGCGCGCCGGCGCGGCCACTCCGCTGGCCGAGGTGGAAGCGGCGCTGGCCGAAAAGAACCAGGAACTCGCCTTCGAACCCGCCGATCTCGGACCCCTTCTGGGCGGCGAGGAAGGCAAGGGCACCCTGGGCGGCGTGGTCGCCAGCAATCTCTCCGGCCCCAGACGA
>JAWVYK010000139.1:0-7454 GCA_033722755.1 Rhodovibrionaceae bacterium
GCCGAGATGGGCGCGCAGACGAAATATCTGGCCGAGTGGTACCGCTACTTCGGCGGCCTGGCCGACAAGGTGGAAGGCGCCGTGCTGCCGATGGACAAGCCCAGCAACTTCGTCTTCACCCGCAAGGAGCCGCTTGGGGTGGTGGCCTGCATCACCGCCTGGAACTCGCCGCTGCTGCTGCTTTCCTGGAAGCTGGCGGCGCTGCTGGCGGCCGGCAACACGGCCGTGATCAAGCCCTCGGAACACGCCTCGGTCTCCACGCTCGCCTTCGTCGATCTCTTCGAGCAGGCGGGCTTTCCGCCGGGCGTGGTCAACACCGTCACGGGCCTGGGCCACGAGGCGGGGGCAGCGCTCTCCTCGCATCCGGACGTGGCCAAGGTGGCGTTCACCGGCGGCGACATGACCGGGCAGAAAATCTACGAGGCTGCGGCCTCCAGCCTGAAGCAGGTGTCGCTGGAGCTTGGCGGCAAGTCCCCCAACATCATCTTCGAGGACGCCAACCTCGACGCCGCGGTGGCCGGCGCGGTCTCCGGCATCTTCGCCGCGACCGGGCAGACCTGCATCGCCGGCTCCCGGCTGCTGGTTCACAGGGACGTGCACGACGAGGTGGTCGACCGCCTGCTGGAGATCGCCCGCTCGGCCAAGATGGGCAATCCGGCCGAGCCCACCACGCAGGTGGGTCCGGTCACCACCCGCCCGCAGCATGCGCGCATTCTGGAGATGATCGAGGCCGGCCGCGCCGAGGGTGCGCGCTGCGTGATGGGCGGCGGCGTGCCCGACAGGCAGGAGTTCGGCGAGGGCTGGTTCGTGCAGCCCACCGTCTTTACCGGCGTCGCCAACGATATGCGCATCGCCCGCGAGGAGATTTTCGGCCCCGTGCTGTCGGTCATTGCCTTCGAGGACGACGACGAGGCCGTCGCCATCGCCAACGACAGCGTCTATGGCCTGGCGTCTGGAATCTGGACCGGCGACATCGGCCGCGCCATCAAGGTCTCCTCCGCCATGGAAAGCGGCACGGTCTGGGTCAACACCTACCGCGCCGTCAGCTTCATGGCGCCTTTCGGCGGCTATAAGCGCAGCGGGCTTGGCCGCGAAAGCGGGCAGGAATCGATCAACGAATTCCTCCAGACCAAGACCACCTGGATCGAGACCGAGGAGAAGGGCGGCAACCCCTTTGTCATCCGCTGACGGTGAGGGCGCGCGCGGCCGCCTCTCCCGCGCAAGGGGGCGCCGCATGCCGACCGGCGTGCCGAGACGGCCCGGTCGCCCGCCGAACACCCTCGGCCTTTGGCGACCCGGGGCCATGTCCCTCAGCAGTCGGCGCCGTCGGTGTCTATGCAGGTGCTCGCGTCGCTCATGTTGCCCGAAACGGCGGCTTGAAGCGCCAGCGCGCCACCCAGTATCCCGCCCCCGATGAGCGCCAGCAAAAGCGCATACTCGACGGACGCGATCGCGTGCTCGCTTGCGCCGAAGTCCCTAAAGAGCCTGAATAGATTGGCCATGGTCCCATGCCTCGTTCGATTTTCCCCAGAAACGATTCGAGGCGATGATAACCGCGCCGTGCGGCCGGAACAGCCGTGCATTAGAATTAAATGGAACGCTTACGTATATGACCCGGCGAAGGTCGCAACTCTATAGGGGGGCCTGCCTGTACAATAAAATTGGTTAGTGAGCACCACTTTCGCGGTAGGTGCTCTGGGGCCGGCTCTCGGACGTCGAAAAAGGCCGTGCTGCGTTTGGATGCCAGATGTCCCGCACACGAAACCTGGCGCGCCCGGCAGGATTCGAACCTGCGACCCCAGGATTAGGAATCCTGTGCTCTATCCTACTGAGCTACGGGCGCATCGCCAGATCAGGCGGACACCCGGGATATAACAGAGCCGGCGCGCGCGTGCCAGCGGGCAGACTGCCTGCGCTTGCCCTGGCCTTGGCCCCTGGCGTACAGGGCGCTTGGGCGCGCCCCGCCAGGTCGCCGCAGCGCCGATGCGAGAAAACTCAGCCCCCGCCGCGTCCGCTGCGGTCGTGCAGCCAGTCGACGAAGCGCGTGACGGCGAAGAGCAGCAGCGCCGCCGCCAGCATCGCGCCCAGCGCCTTGACGCCGCCGAGCGTGAAGACGAGGCCGAGGGCCAGAACGCCGAGCAGGACGATGACCGCCACCACCATATGGAACTCCAGGGCGCTGGCGCCGGGCCCGGGTTCCAGGCTCCCGTTTTCCAGGCCGTCGCGCGGGTTCGTCTGCATCGCCGCCTCCTTTATGCTTGCTTCATAACTACATGTATTTTTAAATGCAGTTCGTCAAGCTCTTTCATGGCGGGACCACGCGTTTGCATGGCAAATTTTCGTGAAGAGCGCGCGAGCGCAAAGCGCGCCGGCGCGAGGCCAAGCCGCTGCAGTGGCCGGCCTGCGCGAGTCGCCAGGCTAGCGCAGGCTGTCGGTGGCCTCGACCAGGGCGCGGCGGATGCCCGGCTCCATGGCGCTGTGCCCGGCGTCGGGCACCACGGTGAAGCGTGCCTCCGGCCAGGCGGCGTGCAGGTCGAAGGCCGCGCCCGGCGGGCAGATTACGTCGTAGCGGCCCTGCACGATGACGCCGGCGATCTTGGCCTCGCGGATGCGGCCGAGCTCGCGCAGCAGCTGCCCCTCCTCCAGAAAGCAGCGGTGCGCGAAGTAGTGCGCCTCCATGCGCGCCAGCGGCAGGGCGAGGCTGTCGCGGCTGAAGGCGTTCACCGTCTCGGGGCTGGGCAGCAGCGTCGAGCACGCCCCTTCATAGCGGCTCCAGGCGCGCGCGGCCGGCAGGTGCACCTGCGGATCCGCATCGGTGAGGCGGCGGTAGTAGCTCTCCAGCGGCCTGTCGCGCTCGTCCTGCGGCAGCGCCTCGAGAAAGCGCGCGTGCTCCTCCGGGAAGAAGCGGCCCATGCCGAAGAGGAACCAGTCGATCTCCGCGTCGCGCGCCAGGAAGATGCCGCGCAGGATCAGCGCGGAGACGGACTGCGGGTGCGCCTCGGCATAGGCCAGCCCCAGCGTCGACCCCCAGGAGCCGCCGAAGACGGCCCAGCGGTCGATCCCCAGTTCCGCGCGCAGGGCCTCGATATCGGCGATCAGCGCCTGGGTGGTGTTGTTCTCCAGCGAGCCCCGGGGCGTCGAGCGGCCTGCACCGCGCTGGTCGAACAGCACGATGCGCCAAACCGCGGGGTCGAAGAAGCGGCGGTGGTCGGCCGAGCACCCGGCGCCGGGCCCGCCGTGCAGAAAGACCACCGGCTTGCCCTCGGGATTGCCGGCGGTCTCCCAATAGAGCTCGTGGCCCTCACCCACGGCCAGCCGGCCGCTGTCCGCGGCCTCGATCCGGGGGTAGAGGTCGCGCGTGCGTGTCGCCATCATGTATTCGCCGCCTTCCTCGGATGCCGTTCGAAGGTGGGCTCCCGTGCCCGTCCGCCTCTCATAGCCGATTGCGCGCGTCCAGCCAATCGCCGGACCGAACCTTCGCGCCATGGCGCCTTTGCCTGCTAGGCTGTCAGCCATGCGCCGCCTCGCCAGTCTGCTCGTTCTTTTGCTGCTTGCACCGGTCGCCGCAGGCCACGCGGCCGAACCGCCGGCCGTCGCCTGGCCCGAGCCCGCGCCAGTCCTGCCGCCGGCGCTGGCGCCGGAGGAGGTCGCCCGCGCGGTCGAGATCATCGACGGCGACACCCTGGTCCTGGACGACGGCCGGCAGGTGCGCCTCGTTGGCATCCAGGCGCCGAAGCTGCCGCTCGGCCGCGCCGGATTCCAGGCCTGGCCGCTGGCCGAAGAGGCAAAGGCGGCGCTGGCGGAACTGACCCTCGGCCGCGAACTTCGCCTGGCCTATGGCGGCCGGCGCATGGATCGTCACGGTCGTGTGCTGGCGCATGTGCAGACGGCCGACGGCCTTTGGGTGCAGGGCATGCTGCTGGGCGCGGGCCTGGCGCGGGTCTATTCCTTCGCCGATAATCGCACGGCGGTGGACCGGATGCTGGCGCTGGAAGCCCGGGCACGCGCCGCCGGTCGCGGCATCTGGGCGCTGGATTAGTACGCCCCGCGCGCCGCCGCCGGGCTGGACGCGGAGGACGGCGGCTTCCATCTCGTGGAAGGCCGGGTGGCCGATGCGGCGGACGTGCGCGGACGCGTCTACCTGAACTACGGCGAGGACTGGCGGCGCGATTTCACCGTGACCCTCGACCGGAAAACCGCCGCGCGCTTTCGCGACGAGGGAATCGACCCACTGGCGTACGAAGGCCGTCGCCTTCGCGTGCGTGGATGGGTAAAGTCCTTCAACGGACCCATGATCGAAGTCACTCATCCCGAGCAGATCGAGGTGCTTTCCGAATGACCGATACCGCAACGAAACCGTCCACCGCCATAGCTCTGCGCCGCCGTCTGTTGCGGCGCGCCGTGCCGGCGCTGGCTCTGGCGGCGATGACGGCGCTGGCCGCCTGCGCGCAGGCCCCGGCCACCGGCCGCACGATCTTCACCGGCGGCCTGTCGCAGGAGAAGGAAGAGGAGATCGGCCAGCAGCAGTACCGGCAAATCAAAAAGGGCGAGGCCTTCGGCGGACCCTATGAGGAAAATGCGGAGCTGACCAGCTATGTCGCCAGCATCGGCCGCCTGCTGGCCAAGACCTCTGAGATGCCGGACATCAAGTGGACCTTTACGGTGCTGGATACCCCGATCGTCAATGCCTTCGCCACACCGGGCGGCTACATCTACGTCACCCGCGGGCTGGTGGCGCTGGCCGAGAACGAGGCGGAGCTCGCCGGCGTGCTGGCCCACGAGATCGGCCACGTGACGGCCCGGCACATGGCCGAGCGATATGGGCAGAGCGTGATCGCCCAGGTGCTCAACCTGGGCGCGGCGGTGGCGCTCGGCGGCGGCATGGAGACCCAGGCCATCGGCGCGCTTTCGGCCGTGATGCTGCGCAGCTACAGCCGCGAGCAGGAGTTCGAGGCCGACACGCTGGGCGTCCGCTACCTGACGCGCGCCGGCTACGAGCCGGAGGCCATGGCCTCCTTCCTGGCCAAGCTGCAGGAGCACAGCCGCCTGGAAGCGAAGATGCGCGGCCAGCCGGGGGCGGCGGACAAGTTCAACATCATGCAGACCCACCCGCGCACGGCCGACCGCGTGGAAGCCGCGATCCAGGCCGCAGCCGGCAGGCGGGTCACAGACCCGATCGTCGCGCGCGACATCTACCTCGACAAGATCGACGGCATGATCTACGGCGACAGCCCCGAGCAAGGGATGGTGCGCGGGCGCGAGTTCCTGCACCCGGACCTGCGCTTTGCCTTCGAGGTTCCGCGCGGCTTCCATGTGGTCAACGGCGAGCAGCAGGTCGTCGCCTTCGGGCCGGACGATGCGCTCATCGTCTTCGACAGCGTGAAGGTGGACCGGGGCATTTCGATGCGCGACTTCCTGACCCGCCAGTGGGCCAAGGACGTGCGGCTGTCCCGGGTCGAGCGCATCAATGTCAATGGCATGGAAGCGGCGACCGGCGAGACGCGACTGAACACGCGCGACGGCGCGCGCGACTTGCGCCTCGTCGCCTACCGCTATGGCGGACAGCGCGTCTACCGCTTCATGTTCGTGACCGAGCCAGGCCAGACCGCCAGCTTCAACGAGGCCTTCCGGCGGACCACCTACAGCTTCCGCAGACTCTCGGACGAGGAGGCCTTGGCGATCAAGCCTTACCGATTGGATGTGCAGCGGGTGCAGCGTGGCGAGACCTTGAGCGGCATCGCCCGGGCCATGCCCTACGACGATTTCCAGCTCGAACGGCTGGCGGTGCTCAATGGCCTCGACAAAAACGACAATCTGGTTGCAGGCCAGCGCATCAAGACGGTGATTGTCGGCAACTAGGCGGCCGGCGCGGTCGGCCGCGAGCGGAGCCAAGCGATGTGCCGCGACGTAGCATGACCGGGCGGCAAGCCGTGCCAGGCGCCGATACGGACCGGCCCGGCGAAGACCGCGGATTCCGAATTTCCATCGTCACGGCGCTGACCGTCGGGCTCGCGGCGCTCATGGTCTTGGCCATCGGCGTGACCGCCTGGTTGCTGCTGGTGACAGCCCAGCGCAACACCTTCGACCTGCTCAGCGACAAGTCGCGCGCCGCCGTAAACGCCGTGGAAAGCCGCCTGCGCCAGCATCTGGCGGGCCCGGGCGCGCAGGTCCGAAACCTTGCCCGCTTCGTTGCCGACGGCGAGATCGACGCAGGCAAGATCCACGAGGGCGACCACGGCCAGTTGCGCAACGCGATGCTGGGCTCTCTTGCAGCCGCGCCGCAGACGGCCGGTCTCGCCTTCTTCGCCGCCGGCGGAAAAGCGCTGAGGGTGGGCGGAGCGCGCAACCAGATTCGCACCATCGAGAGCCGCTGGACCGAGGAGCCGGACATTCCCGCGTTCATGGAGGACATGCGCGGCACAGCGGGCGTTGCACTCGGCGATGTCGTCTGGATACCCTCCCTCGAGGCGCCGCACATCACGATTTCCCACAGCGTCCGGCGGGACGGGGTCTTCATCGGTGTGTTCTCCGCGGTGGTGGCGATCAGCGAGCTGTCGCAGTTCCTGGCGGATATGGAAGCCGATATCGGGGCGCGGCTCTTCGTGCTCTATGGGCGCGAGCACGTGCTCGCCCATCCGCGCCTGGCGGCGGGCTTTCCGCAGGCCGACGCGGCCCGCGACCCGCCGCTGCCGCGGCGCGCCGAGATCGACGATCCCTTCGTGCGGTCGATCTGGGACGAGAACCTCGACGACATGCGTTACGTGCTGCAGGGCGCGAACGTCCAAGGACGCGTTGTGCGCGGCCCGGACGAGGACCTGATCTATCTCTACCGCGTCGTCACGGGCGCGCACGCAGTTCCCTGGTATGTCGCGCTGGGCTTTCCGTCGAGCGCGGTTAACGTCGAGGTGCGCCGCCTGATCTGGGCGGCTGGCGCGGCCATTGGCCTGACGGTTCTGGGCGGACTGGCGGCCTGGTTTCTGGGGCGCGGCATCGCCACGCCGGTCCGGCGTTTCGCCGACGCCGCCGCCGCCGTTGGCAGGCTAGAGCTTTCGGAGGTTCCGCAGCCCGGGCGCAGCCGGCTCAGCGAGGTGGATACGGCGGGCCGGGCGTTCTCCTCGATGCTGCGCGCGCTGGGCTGGTTCGAGACCTACGTGCCGAAGGTCCTGGTGCTGCGGCTGATGCGCCTCGGACCAGGCGCGACGCGCTCCGAAGAGCGGCAGGTCAGTGTCCTGTTCACCGACATTGTGGGTTTCACCGGCATCTCCGCCCGCCTCGGTCCAACGGAACTGGCCGAGTTGTTGAATGCGCACTTCGCGCTGCTGGCCGAGGCGATCGAGGCGGAGGAAGGCACGGTCGACAAATACATCGGCGATTCGGTCATGGCCTTCTGGGGAGCGCCGGCGGAACAGGACGATCATGCGGCGCGGGCGTGCCGCGCGGCCCAGGGCATCGGC
>JAWVYK010000140.1:0-7441 GCA_033722755.1 Rhodovibrionaceae bacterium
AGGCCCTGCCCATAGCCCTGGTAAGCCATCGTCGAATCGGCGAAACGGTCGGATATCACCCAGCTTCCCCTTGCAATGGCGGGCAGGATGGTCTTGTCCAGATGCTCGCGCCGGGCGGCGAAATGAAGCAGCGCCTCGGTCATCGCTGTCCAACCATCCTCCGCGCCGTGCAGCAATAGCTTGCGCACGGCTTCCGCGCCCGGACTGCCGCCGGGCTCACGGGTGCCGACGGCGTCGATGCCCGCAGCGGCCACGGCTTCGCACAGAAGCCGCACCTGTGTCGACTTCCCGGCGCCCTCCCCGCCTTCGAGGGTAATGAACTTGCCGTTGGACATGCCGGTGACTTTGCCGCCCGTGCCCCGGGGAATCAACGTTCGCCCGCGCACGGCGCGTGCCTAAAGCGCAGAGGAGTGGAAGACTACTCCGCCGACTCCTTCACCAGGGCCGCGGGTGCTCCGAAGATCATGTGCTCCAGGCTGCCGATCAGCCGGCCCACGGGGCCCAGCTTCTCCACTGGCTCCGCCGCGTAAAGCGGGTATTCCAAGGTCTGCATGTCCGGAGCGCTGATCTCAAGGCGCGCGATTTCCTGCCCCTCCTCGATGGGCGCCGGCACGGGGCCGTCGTAGACGACCTTCACTTTCATCTTCGGGCGGGCCTGCTTGGGCAGGGTGATGACCAGCTCGCCGTCACTGACCAGCGGCACCGTATCGGCCTCGCCAAGCCAGACGGCGGCATGCTCGACCGTCTCTCCCTCACCGAACAGGCGGTAGTTGTCGAACTCCCGGAAGCCCCATTCCATCAAACGGGCCGATTCCTCGGCGCGTGCGCGCACGCTGCCCAGGCCGTTAACGACCAGGATCAGGCGCCGGTCGCCACGCTTGGCCGATGCGGTCAGGCCATAGCCCGCCTCTTCCGTGTGGCCGGTTTTCAATCCATCGGCACCGGCGACGCGGCCCAGCAGCGGGTTGCGGTTATACTGCTTGATGCCGTTCCAGGTGAACTCCGTCTCGCTGAAATAGCCGTAATAGTCCGGAAAGTTCTCAATCATCCGGTCCGCCAGGATCGCCAGATCGCGGGCCGTCATGCGGTGATTCGGGTCCGGCCAGCCGGTTGAGTTGGTGAAGTGACTGCCGGTCATGCCGATTTCTTCGGCCTTCTGCGTCATGAGCTGGGCGAAGGCGCTTTCCGTGCCGGCCAGGCCCTCGGCCAGGACGATGCAGGCGTCATTGCCCGACTGCACGATGACTCCGCGCAACAGGTCTTCCACACGAACCTTGTTGCCGACCTCGACGAACATCTTGGACCCGCCCTTTCGCCAGGCCTTCTCGCTAACCTCCAGCGTATCGTCGAGAGACAGACGCCCGTCCTTCAAGCGCTCGAAGACCAGGTAGACGGTCATCACCTTGCTCATGGATGCCGGCGGCATGGACGCGTCGGGCGCCTTCTCCATGAGCACCGCGCCCGTATTGGCGTCCATCACGATGGCCTCGCGCGCGTTCGTCTCCACCGCCCTGGCAGTGCCCGGGGAAAGAAGCGCCACGGCCAAGACAGCGGCGCCAAGAAATTCGGCGAAGCGGCGCGATCTGTGCAGAAATCGATTTGGCGAAGCGGGCGAATGGCGCGGCGGGCGTGAGGGGATGGTCACGGGTCGCAGAACTCCGGGTCGTTCGGGTTTGAGGATTTAAGGTGTAGTCAATCCTTCGACCGTTGCAAAGAATCGAAACTGCAGGTTCGATCAAGCCGGACGTTAGGCAGGGTTTTGGCCGAAATTGTGACGCGGAGTTTGCCGGACAAACGCCTCAAGAATCATTGCACGACAACGACCTGCGCGTCGTAATGGCCATTTGCTATCAGCCTGTTCAGAAGTTGATCCGCCTCGGCGACGCTGTAGACGGGGCCGAGCTGAACGCGGAAATAACGGCGCCCCTCGACTGTGGCTTCCGAGACGCGGATGGGCCCGAGCGCGGACAGCCGCGCACCCAGGCGGTTGGCGTTGTCATAGCGGATGAAGGCGCCGGCCTGAACGTAAATGTCGCTTGGACGCACCGGGCGTCTGGTTACGACGCCGTCGGGCTCGGGCGTCCGATCATAACTCGCCGCTGCGGTCTGCACGCGCGGGGCGGCGACCCCTGTCTCCTCGTCGTCGATCGAGGCTGCATCCACGGCCACCGTTGGCGCAGCCTGCGGAGCGCCTTCCTGGCTGTCGCCGCGGGCCAGCGCCGCGAGCCGCCGGCTTTCGCCCTCGATCATCTCGACCATCACCTTCGCCGTGCCCTGGCCCTCGAATCCGAGGAGTTTCGCAGCGCGTCGCGACACGTCGATAATGCGCCCGTGCGCGAAGGGGCCGCGGTCGTTGACCCGGACCTTGAGCGAGCGGCCGTTTTCCAGGTTGGTGATGCGCACCATCGAGGGCAGCGGCAGCGTCCGGTGCGCCGCCGTAAGCGCATTCGCGTCGAAAGTCTCGCCATTGGCCGTCGGCTTGCCGTCGAAACCGGGCCCGTACCATGAGGCGATGCCCGATTCGCGGTACTCGTAATCCACCTTGGGGTAGTACCAAACGTCGCCGACCTGGTAGGGCGAACCAACCTTGTAGCCGCCCACCTGGCCGCTGTCCGTCGGGCCCTGTACTTCCTTGGCCGTATGCGCGACCAACTGCGCTTCCGCGCAGCCAGCCAGCAATACGACGCCAAGCATCGCCAGATGGCGACTGAAACGACGTTCGCGCAACATCTTGCGTATCTTCCTCCACCCCACAGCCGATATTGCCACTTTAATTGCCCGCGGCTGTATCAGCAACAGGATTGCATTTAATTTTCGACATCCGCCGTCGGTTTCCGGCGGAATTATTTCACGGAGGCCGTACGTAAACGGTTAAGAAGGCGCCGATCGGCGTATGCGTCGGCGGGAAGATCGCGAGACATCTGGAACTGTCGGATCGCGTTTCGCGTCATCGGCCCGATTCGCCCGTCCGGCTCTCCGGCGTCGAATCCGACACGACGCAGGAGCGCCTGAATTTCCTCCACCTCATCGCGGCTGAGCGGATCGCCGACCATTGGCGGCGGCGTGGCGAGCGGCGGCAAGCCGATGATGCGGTCGGCCAAGTGGCCCACCGCGATGGCGTAGAAAATGGATCGGTTCCAGTTCAGGATCTTGCGATAGTTCGTATAGACGAGGAACGCAGGGCCCTCGACGCCGGAGGGCAGCACGATCCCGCCCGACATGTCGGCGCCCGGAAGATCGGAGCCGTCGGCCCGGCGCACGCCCAGGCGCTGCCATTCGGCGATGGGCTTCTGGTTCTCCGGAACGCTGGCCACGCTGACCAGGCGGTAGTCGAATCCCTCGGGCAGGCGCACCTCCCTGCCCCAGGTTTCGTCGCCGCGCCAGCCGATGGAGCTCAGATAATTGGCGGCCGACGCGAAAACGTCGGGCAGACTGCCCCAGATATCCCGCCGTCCATCGCCGTCCCGGTCCACCGCATAGCGCACGAAGGTCGAAGGCATGAACTGCAGGTGCCCCATGGCCCCGGCCCACGATCCCTCCATGCGTGCCGGCGGGATGTCCCCGGCCTCGAGAATGCTGAGCGCGTGCATGAGCTCGCTGCGGAAGAACTCGCTGCGGCGCGTGTCATGAGCCAGCGTGGCCAGAGCGCCGATCACAGGAAAGCTTCCGAAGTAGGCGCCGAAGTTCGTCTCCAGACCCCAGAACGCCACAAGGAAGCGGGCTTGCACGCCATAGCGCGCCTGCACACGGGCCAAAAGGTCGGCGTGCCGTTTCAGGAGTTCCCGGCCCTTTTCGACCCGTTCGTCGGTGACAGCCTTCGAAAGATAGGTCCCAAAGGTCAGCGTGAACTCAGGCTGGCGGCGGTCGAGCTCCAAGATTCGCGGGATCGGCTCGATATCCCGGAAGGCTGCTTCCAGGGTCTGCTGGGATATGCCCTTGCTTCGCGCTTCGGCTTTCAGACCGGCAAGCCAGGCCGAAAAATCCTGTTGCACGGACTCTTCCGGTTCCACTCCGGTGGTGGCCCGGCCGGCGGCCAGTGGTGCCACCACCATGGCGGTGAGCATCAGCGCGGCGGCAAAAATGCGAAGGACGGCCAGGCGGGTCAAAGGCATCGGTTGGCGACTCCGGAAGGTGCGCAAATCAGAATGAATCCCGACTCCGGGCTTTGCCAAGGACGTTTAGCATCCGCTCCAAGAATTTTTTGTGAATATCTCACTGGAGAGTGCCGAGACCACCCTGCCTTTCCGCCTCCTATCCGTCTTCCGGCGCCGGGAATAGGCTCGCCGTGCGCTCCAGCCAGCGGTAGGACGCAAGCCCAACCCACTCCTTGACCCCGATCATTGTGTCGTGCAGCCCCCGCGTTCCTTCGGGAACCTGGAGAAATGGGAGGTCTTTGTGGCTGCGGTAGTCGACCGGGTAGGCGACGACCTCCCAGCCCGCCTGGCGGAAGGCGCCCATGGCGCGCGGCATATGCCAGGCGGAGGTCACAAGCAGCCAGCGCCCGCCGGCGTCTTCTCCCAGCAGCTCGCGGGTGAACACGGCCTCTTCCCACGTGTTGCGGGCCTTTGGCGAGATGCGAATGCGGCCCTGCGCGAGACCGAGGTTTTGCTGGCGCCGGGCGATCGCGGCGTCTTCTGCCTCGCCGTCGCCTTGCAGCAGCGGCGCGTTGGGGCCCGTGAAGATTATCGGCAGGTCCGGCCTGAGACGGGCCAGCGCCGCCATGGCCATAACGCGCTCGGCTCCGGCTTCCAGCTCCAGCGACCCGCGAGCGCGCGACACATCGCCATCGAGCGCGCCGCCCAGAACGACGATCCCGGCCAGGTCGGCGGGCGGCTCTTCCGGTGCGGGAAAACGCCGCTCCAGCGGATACAGCAGCCATTGGCCGACCGGCAGCGCGGCGACGAGGACGAGCACGATGCCCTGAACCGCGAGGAGCGCGGTGCCAAGGCGGCGCATGCCGCCGAGCAGGAAGATCACGCCGGCCAACGCGATAAGTGCAAAGAGGTTCAGCGGATCGACGAGAAAGCCGACGATCATGGATAGCTGCGATGTCATGCGCGCCTCGATCAGAAGATTTCAAAAGCGCCGTGGCGGCCAAAGGCGCATCGGACAGTCAGTGTCGCGGCCCCGCGACCTCGTCTGCGTGCTGCGTCAGAATACGCGAAGTATCTGTCACGACGACCCGATTCGCCGCGCCAATGCTTAATACCCGCACGTAAGCGAATGCAAATGCAAAGGCGGGTGACCCATGGGGCATCTGAAAAGCATTTGCAGTCGCGTCGTTTCCGACAGCGGTGCTGCTGGCGCCGGCTCTCACTTTTCACCGTCCCGTCGATATTCAAAAGATCCACGAGACACCGAGCCGCTGTCGCCCGAACCTCTGGAGGACGTGAAGACTGTCCCAGATGAGGGAGAGAAACTGCACAACACTGGCGAGCACGCCGTGGACTGCGCGCCGCCTTGGAACCTCAGGGCATACCGCACGATGCGTAGGCGTTCACGTCCTGCCCTGGCCACTCACCAGATGGTCGCCAGGATTTGCAAAAAGTCTTGACCGACTCTGCGAACAGCCTTCAAAAGCGGTCGTGCAGGTGCATAGACGCGGAAAAGCATCAACTGACGCAGGATTAGAGGCTCGGCGGACTCGCCGGGCCTCTAATTCTTTTTCGGGGGCGCGCTGGTAAAGGCTGGCAGCCGGAAAAGAGCAAAAAGGAAGGCGCCAGGTGCCCAGACGCGGAGTCTTAGCATCGTGTTCCGAAGAACACTTCCTGACGCCTTCCGAACCAGCCAGCCGAAGCCGGCTGATCCGCATGAGGCCGATCCAAAGACCGACCTTCATGCAGTCACGAGTATGGAGCCGAATTTCCTTCGATGACAAATCACGAATGCGCAAACACGCAAATTTCTTGTGGATAACTGAGGCTTTCCCCGACCGGTTGCACAGGCCCCTCGCAATTGGCCTCTGCGTGTCCACTTCATGAAGGTGTGCCGCCGCAGGCCTCGTCCTGTCTGGCCAAATCCTCGGAGCTTTGCTAACCGGTCCACGACAAGAGCGGATGGGTGGCCGAGCGGTCGAAGGCAGCGGTCTTGAAAACCGCCAGGGGTTAACAGCCCCTCGTGGGTTCGAATCCCACCCCATCCGCCAATTTGCTGTGACCCGTGCAACGAACCCACGACATCTTCAGGAGGGCCGCGCTACGCGGCCGGGTTCGAATCCCACCCCATCCGCCAATTTGCCGTTGCTCGTGCGAGCAAAGAAAGACTGGCGAGCGGAACCTGACGAAATCAGCGTTTGGTGATGAATTCGGGGTTGGCGCCGGCGACTAGACGCTCGGGCTTTCGTACACTTGCATACCCGATGCGGCCTCCTGCTCGGCCGTGGCGACCTCGGGCGCCAAGAAGTCGCCAAGGGTGACCATGCCGTAAACCTCGCCCTCCACGCTGACCACCGGCAGGTGGCGGAAACCCGCGTCCTGCATTGTCACGAGAGCGTCGACGGCCGGCGTTTCAGGCGGCGCCGTTTGCGGATCGGGGGTCATCAGCGACTGCACGCTCGTCTGGTCCGGATCGGCGCGCGGCACCACCAGTCCGTGGACCACGTCGCGCTCGGACAAAATTCCGTGCAACCGGCCCTGCTCCATCACCAGAATGGCGCCGACGCTTCGCTCGACCATCAACTCGCAGGCCTGGTAGATGGAGGCGTCCGGGGTGATGTGGACGATTTGTCCGCCGGCTATCATTTCGCCGATCGTTCGACTGGGCATCTGAAGCGGTCCTCCGGCGGTCGGTGGCGGTCTTGCGGCTGGCGCGCTGCGCGGGCGGCTGCGAGCCGTTCGCCAGCCGGCTCATTCTACACGCTGACCAGTCAGGAGCGACTCAAACGCTGTTTTCCAGAGCCTTCGGATTGCTCTCTTTTACCCGGTCTCGCGTCTCATCAATTAACGCTGAATGGACCTCTTCGGTTCCGTCCCAGCGCCCTTCTCGAATGTCGCGTGCCAGGCGCTGGTTGAGCTCCCTCAGCGCGGCGACCAGGGAGGCCATATCCTGTTCCGAGGCCGGCGTCTGACCGAGCAGCCGAGTGAGGGCGCCGAATTCGCGCCGCAACGGCCTGTCGCCCTCGTCGAGCTCGCGCATGGCCATGGCCATGGCGTTCGCCGCCATGAGCGCCTTGAACCTCTGCTCACCCTCAAGCTCGTCTGCAAGCTCTTCGCGCAGGACGCGCCGGGCTTCGCGCAGCAGTTCCGATCCGCTTGGTCTGTCCCGCATTCACCCGCTCCATTTTTGCGGCGGCGTCATTTCCAGCACCGAAAGCTCGAGTTCCGAGGCGATGCGTCCGGTGAGCGCGAGTTCCAGCGAGGCTTCCGCCCCAGACACATGCCGCGCCCCCTGCTGCAAAGCGATCACCGCCCAGCGAATGTGGGCCATCACCTCCCAGAACGCC
>JAWVYK010000141.1:0-7408 GCA_033722755.1 Rhodovibrionaceae bacterium
ACGCTTCCGCGGCGAACTCACCATGCTCGACAGCCGCGGCGGCGAGGGCGGCGGCTCTGGGGGCGGCGGCGATTACGAACCCAGCCGCGACGAGGCGCGCCAGCCGGCGGCAGGGCCCGGCGGCGGTGAGGATCTCGACGACGAGATTCCCTTCTAGGCCCGCTTCCCGGCAACCACTCGGACGCAGACCCCCGGCGTGGACGGCGAGCATCAATTTCTGTGGCGCGATTTTCCGGCGCTCCGGCTCGACGAGCTTTATGACCTCCTGCGCCTGCGCCAGGAGGTGTTCGTCCTCGAGCAACGTTCCTTCTATCTGGACCTCGACGGGCGCGACCAAACGGCGCGCCACCTTCTGGTCCTGCCGCCGCCGGGCGTGGCGGAGGGCTTGCTCGGCACGCTCAGGCTGCTGCCGCCGCCGCGTCAGGCCGAAGACACCGTATGGATCGGCCGGGTCGCGCTTGCCCGACACGCCCGCGGCCGGGGCCTCGGCGCGCGGATGATGCAAACCGCCATGACCGAGGCCGGGCGTCTATACGGCCCAGCGCCGCTCGCCCTTTCGGCGCAAGCACATCAGCAACCTTTCTATCGTAAGTTCGGATTTTCCGCCTTTGGCAAGCCCTATGACGACGGTGGAATCCAGCACGTCGATATGCGCAAGGAAAATCACGATATTTAAACTGCTTATGAAACTTCTTTCAGGTTTTGCGGGATATTGTTCGCACCTGCAAAATTTGCTAGCTTCCAGACGGTTTCCAACGACTCCATAGACAGTCGTAGAGTGCCGGTAAGCGGGCGTTCGAGAGCGTCCGACGATCATGGTGCAGCAATGTCCTGCCATGCGGTGTCCCCGTAACAGTCGCTTGGCGTTTCGCCGCGTACCGGGAACCGCTTGAGAGCCCCACTGAAAGGATCAGCCTTTGACAAGCAATCCTCCCTCCGAGACCGCGGGCCGCGACATCTCGCCGGTCACGCTCGAGGAGGAGATGCGCCGCTCCTACCTCGATTACGCGATGAGCGTGATCGTCAGCCGCGCGTTGCCCGACGTGCGCGACGGGCTGAAGCCGGTGCACCGGCGCATTCTCTACGCCATGAAGGAAGCCGGTTATGACTGGAACCGCGCCTACCGCAAGTCGGCGCGCGCCGTCGGCGACGTCATGGGTCAGTACCATCCGCATGGCGATCAGGCGATCTACGACGCCATGGTGCGTATGGCGCAGGACTTCTCCATGCGCCGGCCGCTCATCGACGGGCAGGGGAACTTCGGCTCGATGGACGGCGATCCGCCCGCGGCCATGCGCTACACCGAGGCGCGTCTGCAGCGTGTGGCAAGCGAAGCCATGCTGGAAGACATCGACCGCGACACCGTGGATTTCGTCGACAACTACGACGAGACCACGACGGAGCCTACGGTCCTGCCGGCGCGCTTCCCCAATCTTCTGGTCAATGGCGCCGGCGGCATCGCCGTCGGCATGGCGACGAACATCCCGACGCACAACCTGGGCGAAGTGATCGACGCCTGCGTGGCGCTGATCGAGCGGCCCGAGATGTCCATCGACGAGCTGATGGAGCACATTCCCGGGCCCGATTTTCCCACCGGCGGCCTGATCCTCGGCCGCACCGGCATCCGCTCGGCCTACCACACCGGCCGCGGCTCGGTCGTGATGCGCGGGCGCACGCACATCGAGGAGGCCCGCAAGGACCGGCAGGCCATCGTCATCACCGAAGTGCCGTATCAGGTCAACAAGGCCCGCATGATCGAGCGGATTGCCGAGATCGTCCGCGAGAAGGTGGTCGAGGGCATCGTCGACCTGCGCGACGAAAGCGACCGCCACGGCCTTCGCGTCGTCATCGAGTGCCGCGCCGACGTGCAGACGGACGTCATCCTGAACCAGCTCTACCGCCATACGCCGCTGCAGACCTCCTTTGGGGTCAACATGCTGGCGCTGAATGGCGGCCGGCCGCAGCTGATGGACCTGCGCGATGTGCTCGCGGCCTTCATCGACTTCCGCGAGGAGGTGATCACCCGGCGCACCATCTACGAGCTCAGCAAGGCGCGGGAAAGGGCGCATATCCTGGTTGGCCTGGCCATCGCGGTGGCCAACATCGACCCCGTAATCGAGCTGATCCGCGCCGCGAAGGACCCGGAGGAGGCCCGCGCGGGCCTCACCGGTCGCGCCTGGCCGGCGGGCGACGTAGCCCCGCTGATCGCGCTTCTGGACGAACCGGGCCACGAGGTGGCCGACGACGGCAGCTATCGCCTGTCGGAGGCCCAGGCGAAGGCGATTCTCGAGTTGCGCCTGCAGCGCCTGACCGGCCTCGAGCGCGAGAAGATCGACCAGGAGCTGCACGAGCTGACGGACAGGATCAAGGATTACCTGGCGATCCTGGAATCGCGCGAGCGCCTGCTAGAGGTGCTGCGCGAAGAGCTTGCCGAGATCAAGGAGCGCTATGCCGATCCCCGGCGCACCAGCATCGAGGAAGGCGAGTTCGAGCAGGACATCGAGGATCTGATCCCGCGCGAGGAGATGGTCGTCACCGTCTCGCACAACGGCTACATCAAGCGCGTGCCGCTTTCCACCTACCGGGCGCAGGCCCGCGGCGGCAAGGGACGCGCCGGCATGTCCACGCGCGAAGGCGACTTCGTCAGCTCGATCTTCGTCTGCGACACGCACACGCCGGTGCTGTTCTTCTCCTCGCGCGGCATGGTCTACAAGATGAAGGTCTACAAGCTGCCGCTCGGCGCCCCGCAGGCTCGCGGCAAGCCGCTCGTGAACCTGCTGCCGCTGCAGGAGGGCGAGACCATCACCACCTGGATGGCGCTGCCGGAGGACGAGAGCCTCTGGCAATCGATGTACGTGATGTTCGCGACCTCGCACGGCACGGTTCGCCGCAACCGCCTGTCGGACTTCACCAACGTCATGTCCAACGGCAAGATCGCCATGAAGCTGGAGGCCGAGGCGCGTCTGGTCTCCGCCCAGGTCTGCGGCGAGGACAACGATATCCTGCTGGCGACCGCGCAGGGCAAATGCATCCGGTTCGCCGTTCCCGACGTTCGCGTCTTCGCCGGACGCAACTCGATCGGCGTGCGCGGCATCAAGCTGGGCAAGGGCGACCGGGTCATCTCCATGTCGATCCTCAAGCACCTGGAAATCAGCACCGAGGAACGCGATGCCTATCTGCGCGCGGCCGCGGCTCTGCGACGCCAAAACGGCGAGGAGGGGGAAGCGCAACCCTGCGCGCCGCAAGACCAAGGCTCGGAGCTCTCGCCGGAGCGCATCCAGGAACTGGCAGCGGCAGAGCAGTTCATTCTGTCGGTCGCCGACGACGGCCTGGGCAAGCGCACCTCGGCCTACGAATACCGGGTGACCGGCCGCGGCGGGCAGGGCATCGGCAACCTCGATCTGACGCGCGGCGGCAAACGCGAGGTCCGTGTCGTGGGCGCGCTTCCGGTCGGGCCGGGCGACGAGATCGTGCTGGTGACCGACGGCGGACAACTGATCCGCACGCCGGTCGCCGACATCCGCATCGCCGGGCGTACGACGCGCGGGGTCATGCTGTTCCGCGTGGCGGAGGGCGAGCGGGTGATCTCCGTCGCGCATCTGGCCGAAGCGGAGGCCGAGGCCGAGGAGGAAGACGAATGAGCGATCGCGGACCGCTGGTCGCCCTTTACCCGGGCACCTTCGACCCCATCACCAAGGGGCACACCGACATCATCACCCGCGCCACCAAGATCGTGGACCGGCTGATCGTCGCCGTCGCCGTGAACGCGGGGAAAAATCCGCTCTTCAGCCTGGAGGAGCGCACGGAGATGGTGCGCGAGGATATCGAGGCCATCGAGACCAACGGCGTTACGGTGGATGTTCGGCCGTTCGACAACCTGCTGATGCATTTCGCGCAGGAAATGGGCGCGCGCATCATCTTGCGCGGTCTGCGCGCCGTATCCGACTTCGAGTACGAGTTCCAGATGGCCGGGATGAACGCGCGCCTCAGCCCGGATGTGGAGACCGTGTTCCTCATGGCCTCCGAGCGCCAACAGTTCATCTCCTCGCGATTCGTCAAGGAGATCGGCCAGATGGGCGGCGACATCCGCTCATTCGTCAGTCCGCGCGTCGCGGCGCATATGGAAGCGCGCATCGCCGACGGCAGCGCAAAGCCGGTGGATACCTCGGCTTAGGCCGGCGCGTTTTCGAGAGGCCGCTCGGGGCGGGAAGGCGGGTTTAGGCGGTTGACCCTCCCGTTCGCCGGCACTACGTTCCGCGCGCACTCAGGCGAATGGATGGGCCCGTAGCTCAGTTGGCAGAGCAACTGACTTTTAATCAGTAGGTCGTAGGTTCGAATCCTACCGGGCTCACCAATGAAAACAGGGGCTTGGCCAGATCCGGCTGGGTCCTTTTTTACTGTCGAGTCATTGCCTGCGGTAACGAAACACCGGTTTTTGCCGCGCCTCGCCGGGTGCAAGATCGTCTCTCCGTTTGCGACACGCCTTATCCGCCCCGACGCCCCACGAAGTCGGATGATCGACTCGGGACGGACCTGCTATCGTGAAGTCGCCCTCAATTCTCATGAGGAGAGCGATTTTCAGCGGAGATGACATCGATGCTCTTTACAAGAGTAGGCAGGATCATCGCGTGGCTTGTTTTGATCTTTGCCCTTTTCAGGATCGGCACTGGGGCAGTTGTCCTAACCGGATATTTGGTCGAGTTGGAGCCGGGGAGATTTCTCGGCTATGGCACACCCGCCGAAGCCATAGATGAGGGCTTATTTGGATTGGCTTTCGCATTCATTCTTGGCGTTCTGACGGAAATCAGCAGCTCGATTTACTCGGCCACCAAGGCCGAGGAACAGTAGAGTTCGAACGCGCGGGCGGCGGCGCGGAATCGTTAAGGCCCGGCTGATTCGTCAAGCATTTAGGAGAAAATTCAGGTCTGAATTTTCGCCTCAACCGGGTTCATTTGTCCTATTAAGGGATTATAACCTTCCCTGTCCCGATTCCATTGGCCCGCCGTTCTAGTTTTACATCCGCACTGTGAATAATTGGCCTGCGTCACTACGTCATGACCAGCGCCTGTCCCTCAAAGCCCTGATTCGGAGGGTCGCGAGCTATGCGAACAGTTACGAAGGCGATGCGGCCATACGGCACACCTCCAAAGCCGCCGCCGGAAGAGCCTCCGGCTCCCATTGAGCCGCCTTATCCCGAAACCCCCGACGAAGGCGAGCCTCCGATCAAAGAGCCGCCCTTCGAGCCAGGCAGACCCCCTCCGACGGAGCCACCGCCAGAGGTTCCTCCTGCCGCTCAGTGCGCCAAACTGCCGAGCTAATCGCCATCATTGGGCAGACACTGCCGCCGAATCTGGCGAGCACGGCCAGCATCACCGTACCCAATTGCGCAGGTGCCGGGCGATATTTGCTTGACCGAAGACTTCTCCGAACGCTGCGGCCGGCAATCCGCTATCGGGCGCTGATCCGACGCGGACGCTCGGATAGGTTCTGCTCACGCCCGATCAATCGTCGTCTTCGACTTCCTCGTCTTCCTCGTCTTCGTATTCGCTTTCGGCCGGGGGCGGCCATGTCAGCACGGTGCTCTGCGCGAAGGCGCCGATAGCGATGAGAACCGCGAGCCCAATGGCGACAAACGCGCGCCAAGGTGGCGGCGGACCCGGTTCCCGAGCGGCCTCGCGTTCGTCCAAATTCTTGCGGCCCGTGATCATCGCCCGCACCAGGTTTTCTCGCGTCAATAAACTGTCGGCCAGCACGCCCAACACATGAACGACAGCCAGCACGATGATCAGCTCGCCGAGGAACTCGTGCAGGTCCTCGCCTCCATAAAGTCCGCTCAGGAGAACGCCGACAAGCGTTGCGACCATGGCGATGATCATGAGCGTGCCGAGCGGGTTGTGACCGACATAGTGCGTCGGTCGAAGGCTTCGCAAATCCCTCGTGTAGGCCCGAAGATAGCGCAGTGACCGCGCGAAATCCGTGAATCGTGCGTGACGTCCGCCGATCACGCCCCAGATCACCCGGAAGACCAAAAGCAGCCCGATGCCATAACCGGCGGCAACATGAACTTGATAGGCAAGACCTTCGTCTTCGGCCGACAGATACGCCGTGACGACGAGCGCGAAGAGCGCCCAGTGGAATACGCGGGTTGGCAGATCCCACACAAGAACGTTGCGCATGAGTGGCTCCTGTCGCCCATCTGGTCAGTATAATTAGCTCAGGCGAGATCACTGCGGGCCTCGCTCGACGTTTTCCCTTCGCCCCGGTGATCGGGTTTCCCCGCGACTTAGGCGACCAGCAACAAATGACCGCCGGTATGCCGGCCGGCATTGATCTAGCGCATGCAAACTTTCTTATATTCGCGTCAAATTCGCGTTTCACCGATGGTGCGACAACCTCCGCGAACATTTGGGGGCTTTCGCCCATCGGCAGGAGCCAATGACTTTGGCATTCGGCACGGAGGTATGATCGTGAAGTTTCGCTACACCATGACTTTATTCACCCTTACGGCGATCCTGCTCGGCGGCGGGGTGGTTTGGGCCAATGAGCAGGCCGCACCGGTGGGGCCGAAGCTCCCGCCCAAGGTGCGCGGTCTGCTGCTACAAGAAATGAATGCTGTATCGCGCGCGACGCACGAAATTCTGGATGCCTTGATACGTGGTGAGGATCAGGTTGTTGCCGAACGGGCCCAGGCAATCCACGACAGCTTCATTCTGAAGCAGGAGATGACGGCGGAAGACCGGAGCGCTTTGATCGAAGCGGCGCCAGAGGACTTCGTTCGGCGTGATCGCGCCTTTCACCAACTGACGGGTAACTTGGCCGCGGCGGCCCGCAAGAGTGATACCCCGCGTCAGCAAGCACTATTCTCGGACATGGTCGAAGCCTGTCGAGCCTGCCATGCCCGCTATGCGACCAACCGGTTTCCCAGCTTCCGGGAATAGGCGCCTGTGGCTGTCCATCGGCGGCAGAACCAAGCCGACATCGGACATCATGTTGATGATCCGGTGCGCATCCTCGCGCGAGACGTTTTCCATCGCCTCGAAGTCGTGCGCGTGAACATGGCCCTTGTGCATCTCCATCATCTGGTGGATCGGGTCATCTTTCTCGGCAGTTTCCGCGTGGCTGTGCCCCTCGTCGCCCATGCCGCAAAAGATGCGACAGACCCGCCAAGCAGCAAGACTCCGAAAAAGCCGGCCAACCCGATGCGGCTGCGCGGCATGGCAAACCTGCTCGAAAGCGCGGCCACATTGGGCGGAGGGCTTAGTGAGCCCGGCTGCCAGCCCGCAAGGCCGCCGTTACGACGTTTGGCGTGCCAAGTGCACGGCCATAGCCGCAAAAGGGCGGCCGGGGCCCGTCACTCCGGAAGACCGGCCTTGCGCAGCCCGTCAAGATAGGGCTCGAGCCCGCCGGG
>JAWVYK010000142.1:0-7397 GCA_033722755.1 Rhodovibrionaceae bacterium
GGTGCACGCGGCCGAGCGCAATGAGCGTGATATCGGCGCCGCTGCGCACGACGCTGGCCTCCAGCCGGCGACCGCCGAGATCGGCGCTCAGGCGTCCGTCGTCGTCCATCTCTCCGTGCGCCTCGAGCTCGCCGTCGGGCAGGCGCAGCCGATAGCCGTCGCGCCCGAAATACACGGCGACCGACACCTCGCCGCCGGCATCGTCAAAGACGAGATCGCTGTGCGTTTCCATATTCAGCCGCCAGCCGTTTGCCAGCGCCCAGGGCGAGTGCGGGTCGCCGGACGCCCGGGCTCGCGCGGTGGCCTCGCGGGAGCGATATAGGAGCTCGGCCAGCGCGGCCAAGCCCAGCACGTCGGAGGGCACGGGCGACTGCTCGGGAATGAGGTCGGCGCGGTGCCGGTCAATAAATCCGGTGTCGACGGCACCCTCGCCGAACGCCGGGTGCTCGGCCACGGCGATCAGGAAGTCGCGGTTGGTGGTCACGCCGACGGCTTCGGTCCGTTTCAGTGCGTGGCCGAGACGCCGCAGCGCCGCAGTGCGATCCCGGTCCCAGGCAACGATCTTGGCGATCATCGGATCGTAGTGGGCGGAGACCTCGTCGCCCTCGCTTACCCCACTGTCGACGCGGCTGTGGACGTCCGCATCCGGAAAGCGCAGACGCGTCAGCGTGCCCGTGGCCGGCAGAAAGCCCTTGGCCGGATCCTCCGCATAAAGCCGCGCCTCGAAGGCGTGGCCGGAGATCGACAGGTCCTCCTGCGACTTGGGAAGCGGCTCGCCCGCGGCGACGCGAATCTGCCATTCCACGAGGTCCTGACCGGTGATCATCTCCGTCACCGGATGCTCGACCTGCAGGCGCGTGTTCATCTCCATGAAATAGAAATCGTCGCCCTCGGCGATGAATTCCACCGTCCCCGCCCCGCGATAGCCGATGGCCTCGGCGGCGGCCACCGCGGCCTCGCCCATCTCCCGGCGGCGGTCCGCGGTCATGCCGGGGGCCGGCGCCTCTTCCAGCACCTTCTGATGCCGGCGCTGCAGCGAGCAATCACGCTCGAAGAGGTAGACGTTGTTGCCGTGCCCGTCGGCGAAGACCTGCACCTCTACATGCCGCGGGCGGGTCAGATATTTCTCGATCAGCACCTGGTCGTCGCCGAAGGCGCCGCGCGATTCGCGGCGCGCGGCCTGCAGGCCGTCGGCGAAGTCCTTCGCCCGCTCGACCACGCGCATGCCCTTGCCCCCGCCGCCGGCGGAAGCCTTGATCAGGACCGGATAGCCGATGCGTTCGGCCTCCTCGGCCAGGAGCGAATCGTCCTGCTCGGCTCCGTGATAGCCGGGGACCAGCGGCACGCCCGCCTTCTCCATAATGGTCTTGGCCTCGCTCTTGGAGCCCATCGCCCGGATGGCCCCGGCCGGCGGACCGATGAACACCAGGCCGGCGGCCTCGCAAGCCTCGGCGAAGCCGGCGTTCTCGGCGAGGAAGCCATAGCCAGGGTGCACCGCCCGCGCGCCCGAAGCCTCGGCGGCCTCCAGGATCGCCTCGATCTTGAGGTAGCTCTCTGCCGCTGGGGCGGGGCCCAGCCGGTAGGCCTCGTCGGCCATGCGCACGTGAAGCGCGTCGCGATCCGCGTCCGAATAGACGGCCACCGAGGCCACGCCGAGCCGGCGTGCCGTGCGCACGATGCGGCAAGCGATTTCTCCGCGGTTGGCGATGAGGATGCGGTCGAACACGTGGTCTCGGTTCCCCTAGAAAAGATTTCCCACTGTCGCAGGCCGCTCGCCCGCGGCCGGCCAAGATAGCATTGTGCGCGCACTGCGCCAGACCCACCCATCTCGATCACCTCTGACGCCACGGGCGCTCATTCGACATGCCTGCGCAAATGCCTGTCACGCGCGTAGGCGATGATCTCCGAGAAGCCGAACAACAGCAGCAGGACGCCGCAGACGATTTGCAGGGAGACGATGATGCGGACCAGGTCGCTGGCGGGCGTGATGTCGCCGTAGCCCACCGTCGACAGCGTCACCACCGAGAAATACAGCGCATCCGTGAAGTGAAAGCTGGCCGCCTGCCCATCGATGATGAAGTGCTCTCCCGGCGCCAGGCGATCCAGGATTCGATAGATGCTGGCGAAGATGATGACGAGCAGCGAATAGAAGGTGAAGAACGCGAAGGCCGGCACCAGCAGCCGCGACATGCGTTGGAAAAAGCCTTCGAAGAGAAGCCCGGTATCCAGCAGGAAGGTCGCCACCGACTCGCTGACCACAAGCACGATCGCCGCGATCGCCGCCATGGAGCCTACGAAAATCCAGTCCATCGTGGCCGGGCCCAATTCCATGGCGCGCAACAGGAAGGTCATCGCGCCGATGGCGAAGACCGGCAGCAGCCAGACGAACAGGCTGCCGAAGCGGTGCTCGGAGGTCATCTCCTCGGACGTCACGATTTCGCGGATTTCGCGGCGCTGCCACCAGGCGCCGCAAATGAACGCCAGGATGGGCGCAACGAAGCCGATGAGACGCGCCCAGGTGCTGACACCCTGGAAGTTGGCGTCCGCGAAGAAGGTGAAGATGCAGGCATAGACCGCCAGATAGTTGGCCAGTGCGATCGAGAAGAAGCGGCTGCCCGGAAAGGTGATGACGAAGAAGGCCGCCGCGCTGCCGATAACCAAGAACAGGAGGAAAAAGAAGTAGCTGACCTCTTGAGTGATCGCCGAAGCCACGAGCAGCAGCAGGCCTATGGTGAAGGCCACCGCCAAAATCCACTGTCGGTTGGGCCCGTGCATGCCTCGGCAGATCCTTCTCCAGCGAAAGCGGCTGTCTATTCCTGCGTCCAGGACGGCTTGCGTTTCTCCAGGAACGCGGCGATGCCTTCCTGGCCTTCTTCGCTCACCCGCACGCGCGCAATCCTTCCAGCCGTGTCATCCATGACGCCAGAATTCGTCGGCCGGCGGCTCACCGCAAAGATCAGGTCCTTCGCCTCCTTCAACGCACTGGGACCGCCGGCCAGAAGCGCCTCCAGGATGCGTCCCGTCGTGTGCTCCAGCTCGTCCGGCTGCACCACCGCGTGGACAAGGCCCACGCGCTCAGCCTCTTCGGCGGAAAACCGCTCGGCCGTCAGGAAATACCGGCGGGCGGCGCGCTCACCCATGGCAGCGACGACGTAGGGAGCGATGACCGCGGGAATGAGACCGAGCCGCACCTCCGAGAGGCAGAACTGCGCACCGGCGGCTGCGACGGCAATGTCGCAGGCGGCCACGAGGCCGACCCCGCCGCCGAATGCGGAGCCCTGCACCTCGGCCACGGTCGGCTTGTCCAGGCGGTTCAGGGTTTCCATGAGCTCGGCCAGCTTGCGTGCGTCGGCAAGGTTCTCGGCCTGCGAATAGCCGGCCATGGACTTCATCCAGTTGAGGTCGGCGCCGGCAGAGAAGCTGCGCCCTTCGGCCGCCAGCACCACCGCGCGCACGCGCGCGTCGCTCTCCAGCCCTTTCAGGGCGGTGGTCAGACGCTCGATCAGCACCTCGTTGAAGGCGTTGTGCACCTCGGGACGGGTCAGCGTGATGCGGGCGACGCCGTCGTCGCCAACCGACTCGCTGAAGAGGGATCCCTGCATGGCCGCTCCTGCTTTGCTGGGCCGTCTCGCTACATCCGGAAGACGCCGAAACGGGTCGGCTCGATCGGCGCGTTGAGGGCTGCAGAAAGCCCGAGCCCGAGCGCCATGCGCGTGTCGGCCGGATCGATGATGCCGTCGTCCCACAGACGGGCCGAGGCGTAATAGGGATGGCCCTGGTGCTCGTACTGTTCGCGGATCGGCGCCTTGAAGGCCTCCTCTTCCTCGGCAGGCCACTCCTCGCCCTTGGCCTTCAGCGCGTCGCGCCGGACAGTTGCCAGAACATTCGCCGCTTGCTCGCCGCCCATCACCGAGATGCGCGCGTTCGGCCACATCCACAGCAGACGCGGTGCATAGGCCCGGCCGCACATGCCGTAGTTGCCCGCCCCGAAACTGCCGCCGATCAGCACCGTGAACTTCGGCACCCGCGCGTTGGCGACGGCCGTGACCAGCTTGGCGCCGTCCTTGGCGATTCCGCCAGCCTCGTACTTCCGGCCCACCATGAAGCCGGAGATGTTCTGCAGGAAGATCAACGGAATGCCGCGCTGGCAGCACAATTCGATGAAATGCGCGCCTTTCAGCGCCGACTCGGAAAAGAGAATTCCGTTGTTGGCGAGGATACCCACGGGATAGCCCCAGATGCGCGCAAAGCCGCAGACCAGCGTCGTGCCATAAAGCGCCTTGAATTCATCGAACTCGGAGCCGTCCACAACCCGGGCCAGGACTTCCTTGGCGTCATAGGGCTTGCGCAGGTCGGCTGGCACGACGCCGTAGAGCTCCGCCGGGTCGTACAGCGGCTCGCGGGGCTCGGAAAGCTCGAGGCCGTGGCGTTTTACCCGGTTCAGGTTTCCGACGATGCGCCGTGCGATGGCAAGCGCATGCGCGTCGCTGGTCGCGAAGTGGTCGGTGACCCCGGAGGTCTTCGAATGGACTTCCGCCCCGCCAAGCTCCTCGGCGCTCACCTCCTCGCCGGTGGCCGCCTTCACCAGGGGCGGCCCGCCCAGGAAGATGGTGCCCTGCTTGCGCACAATGATCGATTCGTCGGACATCGCCGGCACATAGGCCCCGCCGGCGGTGCAGGAGCCCATCACCACGGCGATCTGCGCGATTCCCTTGGCGGACATATTGGCCTGATTGAAGAAAATCCGTCCGAAGTGGTCACGATCCGGGAAGACCTCGTCCTGGTTCGGCAAGTTCGCACCGCCCGAATCGACCAGATAGAGACACGGCAGGTTGTTCTGCTCGGCGATTTCCTGCGCGCGCAGGTGCTTCTTCACCGTGACCGGGTAATAGGTCCCGCCCTTAACGGTGGCGTCGTTGGCCACGATCATGCACTCGCGCCCGGCCACGCGGCCGATGCCGGTGACGATTCCCGCCGCTGGAACGTCCTCGCCGTACATTCCGTACGCGGCGAGCTGAGAGAGCTCCAGAAAAGGCGAGCCCGGATCGATCAGCGCGCGTACGCGTTCGCGCGGCAGCATCTTGCCCCGGTCCAGGTGCCTCTGCCGCGCGCGCTCGCCGCCGCCCTGCTTGATCGCGGCGACTTTTTCCTTCAGATCCTCGACAACCGCTTGCATGACGCGCCGGTTGGCCTGGAAGTCGTCGCTGCGAGTGTTGAGGGCGCTTTTCAGAACGGACATGAAGGCGTCTCGGCCTCTCTCGGCTGGTTGGGACCAGGGCATGAAGTCGGAGCCATCCCCCGATGCCGCGACTTTCGGACCGGGCGCGCGCCCGGGGCAAGGCCCAGCCTCCGCCGCCCTGCGCCCGCGCGCCTTGTGTCTTTTTGCCCGCCGGCCCTAAAGTCGGCCCGATCCAAGCGAAACGGAGCATGCGGGACCATGAAGCTTGAGCAGCTCGAAGCCGCGGCCGAAGTCGTTCATTCAGCCATTCCGCCCACGCCGCAGTATTGCTGGCCTCTGCTGGCCGAACGCACTGGCTGCGAGCTCTGGGTGAAACACGAGAACCATACGCCGATCGGCGCCTTCAAGATTCGCGGCGGCCTGGTCTATATGGGCAGGCTGGTGCGCGAGGCGCCGCAGGTACGAGGCGTCATCGCCGCCACGCGGGGCAACCACGGCCAGTCCATCGCCTACGCCGCAGTGCGCAACGGCCTGAAACCCGTGATCGTTGTTCCGGAAGGCAACAGCCGGGAAAAGAACGCCGCCATGCGCGCGTGGGGCGCCGAGCTCATCGTGCACGGCCACGATTTCCAGGCTGCCCTGGAACATGCGGAGGAGCGGGCCGCCGAGGACGGCCTGCACATGGTGCCGTCGTTCCACGACAACCTTGTCGAGGGCGTGGCCAGCTATGCGCTGGAGTTGTTTCACGCCGTGCCGGACCTCGACACGATCTATGCGCCGATCGGCCTGGGTTCCGGCATTTGCGGCATCATCGCCGCGCGCGACGCCTTGGGGCTTAAGAGCGAAGTGGTTGGCGTTTGTTCGGAAAATGCGCCGACCTATGCGCTGTCGTTCGAGCACGACCGCGCCGTCGCCACCAACAGCGCGAACACCATGGCCGACGGCATGGCCTGCCGGGTGCCCGTCGAAGCGGCTGTGGAGATCATCAACCGGGGCGCCGAGCGCGTCGTCGCGGTCTCCGATGACGAACTGCACGCGGCGATGCGCGCCTATTACACCGACACCCACAACATCGCCGAGGGCGCAGGTGCCGCAGCGCTGGCCGCGCTTGTCAGGGAGAAGGACGCCATGGCCGGCCGCAAGGTGGCCGTGATCCTCTCCGGTGGCAACATCGACCGAGAGATCTATACCAAGATCCTGGCGGCAGCCGATTGAGGCGCTACCAGCCGCCGGTCCTGGCCCACTCCATAGCCTCTTCCATTCGGTCGTGACCCCAGAAGGGCTCGCCGTCGACGATCAGGAAGGGCGAGCCGAAGACGCCTTTCTCGATGGCCTGCTCCACCTTTTCCCGGGTCAGGTCCTTGATCTCCTGATCGCCCAGGGCGGCCTCCATCGCCTGCGTGTCGAAACCCTGCTCGCCGGCGACTTCGAGGACGCTTTCGGCCGCCGAGATGTTGCGGCCGTCGGCAAAGGCGGCGTGATAGAGCGCCTTCGCCAGCGTTCGGGCCTGCTCCGCGTCCTCCCGCTCGAGCCAGTAGAAGGCCCGGCACGCCGGGACGGTGGCCATCGGAAAGTCCTGCGGGAAAACGAAGGGAACGCCCAGTTTGCGCGCCGACCTGGGCATGTCGATGGCGGAATATTCCTTCTTCAGCGGCACGTTGACCAGCGGCTCGGCGCCGGTCTTCTTGTAGACCGCGCCCAGCAAGAAGGGCTGCCAGAGCGCGTCCCGGCCGACGGAAGCTGCGAGCTCGTCGATCCGCTGGGCCCCCAGATAACCGTAGGGACTGGAGAAATCGAAATAGAACTCGATCCGGCCGCTATTTTCACCCATCGCCTTTCTCCCAAGATCTTCGGCGCTGCGATGCTAGCAGCGCCGGCGCGCAACCGCGACAGCCATGGCGAAATTCCATTCAGTTGGCATAGGGATTGCGGCCCTTGCGCAGGTAGATACGGATCGGCGTGCCGGGAAGCTCGAAATCGTCCCTCAGCGCGTTCTCCAGGTAACGCAGGTAGGCTCCCGGCAGCGCGGCAGGCCGGGTGCAGAAAATGGCGAAGCTGGGCGGCCGGGATTTGGGCTGGGTAATGTATTTCAGGCGAAGCCGGCGGCCGTCGACCATCGGCGGCGGATGCGCGGCCTGCGCCTCGGCCAGCCAGCGGTTGAGCTCGGCCGTCGGCAGCCGCACGTTCCACACGTCATAGGCCTGGAAGACCGCGTCCA
>JAWVYK010000143.1:0-7386 GCA_033722755.1 Rhodovibrionaceae bacterium
ATCCGACTTGCGCCTCAGAAGGATTGGGAAGGCAACGAACCGGAGCGTCTGGCGAAGGTGCTCTCGGTGCTAGAGCCGATCGCCAAGGAAGCGGGAGCCAGCGTTGCCGACATTATAGTTCTCGCCGGCAATGTGGGCATCGAGCAGGCGGCCAAGGCCGCTGGCCACGATATCACGGTACCGTTCTCCCCCGGCCGCGGCGATGCGACTGACGAGATGACCGATGCGGAGTCCTTTGACCCGCTGGAACCGGTCCATGACGGTTACCGCAACTGGCTGAAGCAGGACTATGCGGTGAGATCGGAGGAGCTGATGCTCGACCGCACCCAGCTTATGGGCCTGACGGCGCCAGAGATGACGGTTTTGGTCGGCGGCATGCGCGTGCTCGGCACAAACCACGATGGTACGAAGCACGGTGTCTTCACTGATCGGGAGGGCGCTCTGACGAACGACTTCTTCGTCAATCTGACCGACATGGCTTACGAGTGGAAGCCGACGTCCGACGGTGTTTATGAGGTCCGCGACCGCAAGACCGGCGAGGCGAAATGGACAGCCACGCGCATCGATCTCGTGTTCGGCTCCAACTCGATTTTACGAGCCTATGCCGAGGTCTATGCCCAAGATGACAGCGAAGAGAAGTTCGTAAAGGACTTCGTTGCTGCCTGGGTGAAGGTCATGGATGCCGATCGCTTCGACCTCACACGCGAGCATTGAGCGTCAATTCTCGGTGGTTGCGGCCCCGCAACCACCGTCATCGGATATCTTTGGTGCAATCTGCATTTCTTCGAAAGTGCCGGTCTTAGTCGTGCGCCTCAAGCGCGAGCTGTCGGTAAGACCTAGGCCCACCTCTTGGGCCCGGGGGTAAATGGATCACCCATTCCGCGAGAGAACCCCGACCTCATCGGGTGACCAGAGTCGCCCGGCACTGCTTCTGGAGGTCGGGGCGTATTATTGCTTGTCCGACTTGCCCTTCTTCGTCTCGGGGAAGACCCACATCGCAAAGATCATGAATGCGCCGAGCGCCAGGATCAGCCAGGCCGGCGCGCCGCCGGATGTTTCTTTCTCCAGCCAGAAAGCGGCGATGGCGACGACCGCCACAAGGGCGGAGAGCATGGCTTTGAGGTGAGAGGGCATGGCTTTCGTTCCTCCGTTATCGGCAAAGCCTGCATGCATGTGCTTGCAGGCGAAGCGGCCTCTTGGTGCGCTCGCGCGGGTTCACACGAGCATCATAACTGCGACCTGTCCGGCCAGAACAGGCGCTATGACAACAAGCCCGGCGACGGTGTTGCGCATCGCGGCGGGAAAAATCTGAAAGATCGGCGGCGCTGCGATGCCTGCCAGGCCAGCGGCGATGACCGCTACGGCCCAGTGCAACTCCTGGGCGGCAAAGCGAATCATAACCGCGACCAACAGCGCGACCAGAAGCGCGTCGAGGCCAAGCAGCATCTTGCGGAACGCCGTCCACCACTGCGCCGGCATGGCCGACATGGGCAGAAATCCGGAAAGCAAAATTATCCCTAGGACGGCGAGAAAGACGCTCGCTGCGAAAAGGATGGTCGGCAAGAACTCGAATGTCATTTCGCTGCATCATGAAGCCAATGGGATCTACCCGTCTGGCGTGTCTTCGCGTGGGCTATATCTTGACGCGTCCGCTTGACCGCATACGCGCCATACCATATGCATATTACTCATATATCACAAATTTCGGGGGGAGTTCTTGATGTCCGGCGAGGAAAAGAAAAAGCGGACCATCACGGAGATCCGCGATTCTAAGCAGACCGGCGAGAAAATGGTGTACACCTCGGTGCCGGACTACACCTCGGCGCGCTGGGCGGAGATGGCCGGCGTCGACGTCTGCGTGGTCGGCGACAGTCTTGCGATGGTGGCGCACGGGCACAAAAGCACCATTCCGGCGACCATGGAGATGATGGTCATGCACGCCTTGGCGGTGCGCCGCGGGGCGCCGAACACCTTTGTGCTCGGCTGCATGCCCTATCAGAGTTATCACACCGTCGAACGTGCGCTCGCCAATGCGACGCGTTTTATGCAGGAAGCCGACTGCGATGCCGTGAAGCCGCAGGGCGGCAAGAGCCAGGCGCATATTCTGAAGGCGCTCGTCGACGCCGGCATTCCCACCGCCTCGCACATTGGGCTGACGCCGCACACCATCGCCATGTTTGGCGGGTTCAAGATCCAGGGGCGCACCGCCGAAGCAGCGATGAAAATCCTCGAAGACGCACTCGCCATTCAGGACGCCGGCTGCTTCATGCTCGAGTTTGAAGCGGTGCCGGCGGCGATCGCGAAAGTGATTTCCGAGCAGTTGGAAATTCCGACGATCGGCATCGGCGCAGGCGCCGGGACCGACGGTCAGATCCTGCTCAGCTACGATCTTCTGGGCGTTTTTACCGACTTCAAGCCGAAGTTCACGAAGCGCTACACGAATCTGACGGAAGTGGCCGTCGATGGTTTGCGCCGCTATGTTGACGAGGTCAAATCCGGTAAATTCCCGGACGAGGACCACAGCTACGGCGTGAACGACGAGGAGTATGAAAGATTCCTGAGCATGGTCGAGAAGCGCAAGCAGGTCTGAGCATCGATGTGCCAGCCGGCGAGGGCGACGCGCCCGGCGCAAAAGTGCTGCAGGATTTGGACCGGCCGGAGACGCCGACCGATAGCCTGACCCAGAAGGCCTATCGGATCATGGAGGAGCAGATCGTCACACTGCAGCTTCCTCCGGGGTCGGTCCTTTCCGAGTCCGCGCTTGCCAAGCAGTTCTCCATCGGTCGCACGCCGATCCGCGAGGCGCTGCAGCGCCTTGCGCGGGAAGGCCTCATCACGATCCTGCCACGCCGCGGCATCCTGGTCAGCGAGCTCGATGTACGTCGGCAGCTGAGACTGCTGGAGTTGCGGCGGGAGTTGGAGCGCCTGATGGCGCGTAAAGCCTGTCATCGCGCGACGGCCGCGGAGAAAGAGGCTTTTCAGCTCCTTGCCGACGGCATGCGTGAGGCCGCGAGTGTGAACGACGACATCCTGTTCATGCGCTACGACCGGCAGCTCAACCTGCTGCTGTGCCAGGCGGCGCGTAACGAGTTCATCAATAACGCCATGGCGCTGACCCATGGCATGTCCCGGCGCTTCTGGTATTCGCACTACAAGGAAGTCGCCGACCTGCCGCTTTGTGCGCGGTTGCACGCGGATGTGGCCAGCGCAGTGGCCCAGGGCGAGGCCGAGGCCGCCGCGGCCGCCGTCGATGCCCTAATCGACTACGTGGAACGGTTTACACGCGCCACCCTGGATATCGGCGCAGTCAGCTAGAATTTCCCGTCTTTGGCCGCTGGGTGCCGCAAAGCGCGGCTGACGCCAGATCCCTGTGCCACTCAAGGTTCCTGCACCGTCGACGCCCAGGTTGCCTTCCTCGGCAAACGCCCCCTTTTCATCGCTGTTATCGATCTGTAGCATACCTGAGATATATCAGTGATAGATGACCTGTCGGAGGCAGGCATGAAGGTTTATCGGGGGGATCGCACAATCGACGGCGTTTACGTGACGGTCGACGATCGCCCGTTGGACCAGCGCCTCGACCTCAAGGAAATCTCCAAGAATGGATTTGAGTGGAGCTATGAGGGCCCCGAGCCCGAGCAGCTTGCGCTCGCGATCCTGGCCGACTGCGTAGGTGACGACGTGGCCATGCAGAACTATCGGACCTTCATGAAGGAGATCGTCGCGAATTTTCAGAACGACTGGGAGATGACAGAGGCCGACGTAAAGGCTGCGCTGGAAACCGCGTAGCCCTTCCCTGCGTGTCGGTTCGGCCGGCAGCAGAGACACCAAACCCAAAACCAAAAGCGAGAGGGAGAATCACATGTTCAGTCGATTTACATCGCGGACCCTGGCCGGCGCCGCGGCGGCAGTTGCCCTAATGGTGGGCGGCTGGGCCAATGCGCAGGAGCACGAGTTCAAGATGGCGACGTCGTGGAGCGGCGGACCGCTTATGGAGATTGGCGCCAAGGCCTTCGCCGAGCGCGTTGCCGCAATGTCAAATGGTCGCATCGAGATCGAGGTGTTTCCCTCTGGCACGCTTGGGCCGGGCCTCAAGGTTTCGGAAACGGTAAAGAACGGCGTCGCCGACATGGGGCATACCTGGGTCGGGTACGACTGGGGCATCGACCCCACGGCCGTGCTTTTCGGTGGCTACGCAGGCAGCTTCGACACGGAGCGCATGCTGCACTGGCTGTATCGCGCCGGCGGCAAAGAGCTGCACGCGCAGTGGCGCGAGGAGAAGTTTGACTTGGTCTCGATGCCGCTCTTCATCCGCACCTCCGAGGTGTTCCTGCACTCGCGCAAGCCGGTGCGCACGCTGGAGGACCTGAAAGGATTGAAGCTCCGCACGGCGGGTGCGTGGCTGGCCATATCAGAATCCATGGGCGCGGCGCCCGTGACGATGCCGGGTGGCGACGTCTATCCGGCCCTGGAGCGGGGAACGATTGACGCCACCGAATGGGGCACCCTCTGGGAGAACCTCTCACCGGGTTTCTACCGGGTCACGAAATACGTGATCATCCCGGGCGTGCACCAGCCGACAGCGCCGTTCGAGCTGGTTATCAACAAGGAGGCCTGGGGCGAGCTCTCGCAGGAGGACCAGCAACTGATTGAGGAGGCAGCCTTCTCCACCACCCTCAACAGCTGGCTGACCATCGGTCAGGAGGACGCCAAGGCGTTGGAGAAGTACCGCGCCGAGGGCAACGAGATCATTGAGCTCAACGCCGAGGTCCAGGTCGCCGCGCACAAGGCGGGCTTGGAATGGGCGGAAGAGCAGGCCCAGGACAACGAGTGGTTCCGCAAGGTGCTCGACCACCAGAAGGCGTTCGCCGACTTGTGGAAGGATGCCAATCGGTATCGCAACGTGAAGACCGAGCTCGACTGAATCGGTTCTCGCAGCTTGAGCGCCCGCGCAGCCGACCGCTGCGCGGGCGACTCTTACCCTGACAACCGGATACGGCGATCCGCATGAGATCGATTGTCAATGCGCTCGAGAGACTGACCAGCGGGGTTGGCTATGCGGTTTCGATTCTGATCGTTCCGCTTATTGCCGCTATCTGCTACGAGGTCTTTGCACGCTACGTATTTGGCGCACCCACGATTTGGGCGTTCGAGCTTGGCTACTCGGCGATGGGTGTGCATTTCCTGCTGGGATCCGCGCTCACTCTCAAGCGCGGCGGACACATCCGCATCGACGTGATCTACGACCGCTTTTCCCCGAAGACGAAAGCGGCCATCGATCTGTTTTTTTACGTCGTGCTGCTTCTGCCGTTCCTGGTGCTGCTCAGCTACTGGATGCTGGGCTACGCGCTCGATGCGTTTGCCAGCGGCGAGCGGACCGGCCAGTCCGCCTGGAACCCGGTGATCTGGCCGTTCCGCATCCTGATCAGCAGCGGCATCGTCCTGCTGACGGTCCAAGTCGTGGCGGAAATCCTCAAGTGTGTGCTCACCGTGTTCTTCGACGTCGACGACGCTGGCAGGGAGGCCTAGAGCATGGAAGCCCTGCTCATGTTTCCGGCGCTTTTCCTGCTGATATTTCTCGGATTTCCGGTCGCCTTCTCGCTGATGGGCGTGGCCTTCGTCTTCGGGCTCTACACCTTCGGGGATGCCGCCTTGTTCCAGTTCATGCAGAAGGTGGAGGACGTGGCCAGCAACTTCGTCCTGGCCGCCGTGCCGCTGTTCGTGTTCATGGGCTCAATGCTGGAGCGCTCCGGCATAGCCGAGCGACTGTTCTACGCCGTTCATCTTTGGACGCGTCGCCTGCCGGGCGGCGTGGCCGTGGGCACCGTCGTCATGTGCATCATCTTCGCGGCCTCCACCGGTGTGATCGGGGCTACGGAGACGGTCGTCGGCCTGCTGGCCATTCCAGCCATGATGCGGCTGAATTACAGCAAATCGCTGATCAGCGGTACGATCTGCTCCGGCGGCTCACTCGGGACGATCATTCCGCCGTCGGTGGTCGTGGTCGTCCTGGGGCCGATCGCCGATGTGTCGATTGGCGACCTCATGGTGGGCATGATCTTTCCGGGCCTCATCCTCTCGGCCCTTTACATCGTCTACATCGTGGCTCTGTGCGCGTTGAAGCCAGACGTCGCGCCGCGGGCGCGCGCCGACGAGCCGATGCCGCCGCTCGCGGAAAAGCTGGTGATCACCGTCAAGGCCCTGGTGCCGCCGCTGCTCATGATCTTTGCGGTATTGGGCTCGATCATGCTGGGCTGGGCCGCGCCGACCGAGGCCGCGGCCTTGGGGGCGGCCGGGGCGATCATTCTGACGATTTCCTATGGGGCGTTCACGGTCCAGACCTTCGCCGAGGCGCTGGTCAAGACCCTGACCGTCACCTCCATGATCATGCTGATCCTGCTGGGCGGAAGCATCTTTACCGGCGTGTTCGTCGGCAGCGGCGGCATGTCGATCATGCGCGACATGCTGGAGGCCGTGAACCTCGGCCCCTGGGGCCTGGTCCTCATGTTTCTGCTGATCGTGTTTATTGCGGGCTTCTTCCTTGAGTGGATCTCCATCCTGCTGATTTTCGTGCCGTTGTTCATGCCGTTCGTGCGCGCGGGCGGTTTCGATCCGGTCTGGTTCTGCATGCTACTGCTGATCATGATCCAGACCAGCTACCTCACCCCGCCGATGGCGCCGGCGATCTTCTATCTGCGCGGTATCGCGCCGCCGGAGATGACGTTGCGACACATGTACATCGGTGTGGTACCCTTTCTTTTCATACAGATGGTGGCGCTGGTCATCGTCATGTTCTTTCCGGAAACCGCGCTCTGGCTGCCGGACCAGGTGCTCGGATTCCGATAGGTGCTTTGGCAAGGTCCGCGCATATGCGGTCGTGTAGAGGAGGCTATGCCCATGACGCCCGAAGAAATCCTTTCTCACCAAGCCAACGTGCTGAGCCGGGAGCAGCGGGAGTCGTATTTCGAAAACGGCTACCTGTTGGTCGAAGGCTTCATCGACGACAGCTGGCTGGCCAAGCTACGCGACGCGATCGACCGGCAGATCGAGCTGAGCCGCGAGGTGACGAAGTCCGACAGCGTCTTCGATCTTGAACCGGGCCACACGCAGCAGGAGCCTCGGTTGCGCCGGGTGTCCTCTCCCTGCGACCAGGATGTAGCGTTCTGGGAGTTCCTGATCGAATCGCGGATTAGCGACCTGTTGGCCGATCTCCTAGGTCCGAACGTTAAATTCTACCAGTCGAAGCTCAACTTCAAATGGGCAAAAGGCGGCACGGAGGTGAAGTGGCATCAGGACGCACCCTTCTTCCCGCACACCAACAACTGCGTGCTGACCTGCGGGGTCTATATCCACGACTGTGAAATGGAACAGGGCCCGCTGGGCGTG
>JAWVYK010000144.1:0-7309 GCA_033722755.1 Rhodovibrionaceae bacterium
CGCCGCCTGCGCGAGCGCGGGGCGGCGGTAACACCCGTGCTGACACGCGCGGGGGCCGAGTTCGTGACGCCGCTGTCGCTGGCCGCGGTGGCCGAGAACAAGGTCTACGACGACCTGTTCTCGCTGACCGACGAAGCGGAAATGGGCCACATCCAGCTTTCGCGCAGCGCCGATCTGGTTGTCGTGGCGCCGGCGTCCGCCGACATTCTGGCCAAGATGGCGCACGGGCGGGCGGACGACCTGGCGACCACGCTTATTCTCGCGACCGACAAGGACGTCCTGGTCGCGCCGGCGATGAACGTGCGCATGTGGGATCATCCGGCAACGCAGGCCAATCTGGAGACGCTGCGCGCGCGCGGCGTGGCGACGGCGGGACCCAACGAGGGCGACATGGCCTGCGGCGAATACGGGTTCGGACGCATGGCCGAGCCGCTGGAGATTCTGGCGGCGGTCGAGGATTACTTTGGCCGCGGCGCGCCGTTGTCGGGCCGCCGGGCGCTGGTGACCAGCGGACCGACGCACGAGCCCATCGACCCGGTGCGCTTCATCGCCAACCGGTCCTCCGGACGCCAGGGTCACGCCATCGCCCAGGCGCTGTCGCGCATGGGCGCCGAGACCGTGCTCGTCTCCGGGCCGACGCACCTGGAGGATCCGGCCGGCGTCTCGGTCGTGCGGGTGGAGACCGCCCGGCAAATGCTGGAAGCCTGTCAGACCGCGCTGCCTGTCGATGTCGCGGTCTGCGCGGCCGCCGTCTCGGACTGGCGGGCGGAAAGCGAGGCGCCGCAGAAGATGAAGCGCGATGGGGCGGCGCAGCGCAGCGTCGACCTGGCGGCCAATCCGGACATCCTGGCAACGCTCTCGCAGGCCGGCAACAGCCGGCCCAGGCTGGTCGTCGGTTTCGCCGCGGAGACCGAGAGGGTCGTCGAGCACGCCGAGGAAAAGCGCGCGCGCAAGGGCTGCGACTGGATCGTCGCAAACGATGTATCCGCGCCCACCGGCACCTTCGGCGGTGCGGACAACACGGTCCATGTGATCGACGCCGGGGGCGTCGAATCCTGGCCGCGGATGAGCAAGCAGCAGGTGGCAGAGCGGCTCGCCGGACGCATTGCCGAGCGCCTTGGGGCGGCCGAGGGCGGCGCGGCATGAGCGGTGTCAGCGTTCCGATCAGGCAGTTGCCGCACGGCGACGACCTGCCGCTTCCCGCCTATGCCACCGATGGCAGCGCCGGCTTGGACCTCTTGGCCGCGGTGGCCGAGCCGCTGACGCTGGCACCCGGCGAGCGCAAGCTGGTGCCCACGGGCATCTCCATCGCGCTGCCGCCGGGCTACGAGGCGCAGGTGCGCCCCCGCTCGGGGCTGGCGCTGAAACACGGTGTGACGGTGCTGAACACGCCCGGCACCATCGACTCCGACTACCGCGGCGAGGTGGGCGTCATTCTGATCAACCTGGGTCAGTCGCCGGTGACGGTGGAGCGCGGCCAGCGGATCGCACAGCTCGTCGTGGCCGCTTTCGCGCGCGCGGCCTGGGACGCGACGGGAGACCTGGAAGCCAGCGCCCGCGGCGCCGGCGGCTTCGGCTCCACGGGACGCGGGGCCTAAACGGGAAGGCAGCGGCAAAAGGTCATGCTTCGGCTATCGAAAAAACTTCTCTTCGCCATCGAGGCGGTGGTCGATATCGCCTATCACAGTGGCTCCGATCCGGTGCGCTCTACGGAGATTTCGCGCCGTCAGGGCATTCCGCGGCGCTATCTGGAGCAGGTGCTGCAGCAGCTCGTGCATCACGGCGTGCTCGCCGGGCAAAGGGGTCCGCGCGGCGGTTACCGGCTGGCCCGCGAGCGCCGGCGCATCACGGTCGGCGAGATCATCCGCATCGTACGCCAGCTCGAGGGCACGCCCGATCCGGCCAGCGAGCCCGACGGCTCGGAAATCGGCCTGAGAGTCGTGCGGCCCATCTGGGTCGATATCCAGCAGGAGATGATGGAGCGCTTCGACCGCATGACGGTCGAGGAACTCTGCGAACGCGCGCGCACCCAGGGTATCCGAAGCGAAGCTTCGCAGGTGGCGGACTTCTCCATCTAGATGACACCACCGACACAATCCGAGGAAAACACGGAGATGAGCACGCTTCAGCGCGATCTTGCGGCCGTCGGCGATGACGCTGTGTTCGACAGTATGCTCGAGACGATCGGGCGTACGCCCCTGGTGCGTATCCGCAAAATGGCCGCTGCGCACGACGTGCGCGCCGAGCTGCTGGGCAAGTGCGAATTCGCCAACCCGCTCTCCTCGGTGAAGGACCGGATCGGCCTGGCCATGATCGAGGCGCTGGAGGCGCAAGGCCGGATCGGCGCGAACACCGTGATCGTCGAGCCCACCAGCGGCAACACCGGGATCGCGCTGGCCTTCGTCTGCGCGGCCAAGGGCCTGCGCCTGATTCTGACCATGCCCGAGACCATGTCGGTGGAGCGGCGCAAAATGCTGCGCCTCATGGGCGCGGAGCTGGAGCTTACGGACGGCTCGCTCGGCATGCGCGGGGCGCTCGCCCGCGCCGATGCGCTGCTGGCGGAGCTTCCCGATGCGGTGATGCCGCAGCAGTTCGACAATCCGGCCAATCCCGAGATTCACCGCCGCACCACGGCAGAGGAAATCTGGCGCGACACCGCCGGCGAGGTCGACGCCATCGTTTGCGGGGTCGGCACCGGCGGCACGCTCACGGGCGTGGGCTCCATCCTGAAGCCGCGGCGCCCGGGCCTCAGGATGATCGCCGTGGAGCCGGAGGACAGCCCGGTGCTCTCTGGCGGACAGCCCGGCCCGCACAAGATCCAGGGCATCGGCGCCGGCTTTATCCCGAAGAACGTCGACACCTCGCTCATCGACGAGGTGATCCGCATCGGCAACGACACCGCCTTTGCCACGGCGCGCGAGGCGGCGCTGGTCGAGGGCATGCCGGTCGGCATTTCCTCCGGTGCGGCGCTGGCCGCGGCCATCGAGGTCGGCCGCCGCCCCGACATGGACGGCAAGCGGGTCGTGGTGGTCCTGCCGTCGTTTGCCGAACGCTATCTTTCGACGCCCCTTTTCGAAGGGCTGTGAGGCACCCTACATTGACCCTCATGGAAGAGTTCACCGACGCCCAGCTCGAGCGCTACGCCCGCCATCTCGTCCTGCCCGAGATCGGCGAAGAGGGCCAGGAGCGGCTGATGCGCGCCAGCGTGCTGGTGATCGGCGCCGGCGGGCTTGGCGCGCCCTTGCTGCTCTATCTGGCGGCGGCCGGCATAGGGCGGCTGGGCGTGGTGGACGACGACGAAGTCGACCTGTCGAACCTGCAGCGGCAGGTGATCCACGACACGGGCGCCATCGGCCAGGCGAAGGTGGCTTCGGCGGCCGCGCGGATCGCCGCGGTCAATCCGGAGGTCGCCGTCGAGGTCCACCGGCAAAGAGTCACCCGCGCCAACGTCGCCCGGCTGATCGCCGACTACGACCTCGTGGCCGACGGCTCCGACAACTTCGCCACGCGCTATCTGGTGCACGACGCCTGCTACTTCGCGCGCGTTCCGCTGGTCTCCGCCGCGATCATGCGCATGGACGGCCAGCTCGCCACCTTCAAGGCGCACGAAGGCGGCGAGAATCCCTGCTACCGCTGCGTCTTCGGCCCACAGCCGGCGGCCGACCCGAAGCAGTCCTGCGCCGACGTCGGCGTGCTGGCCAGCCTGCCGGGCGTGATGGGAAGCCTGCAGGCGACCGAGGTGGTCAAGGAACTGCTGGGAATCGGGGAGAGCCTGTCGGGCCGGCTGCTTTTGTACGACGCGATGGGTCCCACCTTCCGGACCATTCGCACGCGCCGCGACCCGGAGTGCGTGCTCTGCGGAAAAGCGCCCAGCATCCGCAGTCTGCAGGACGCCGACTACGGCGACGGCGCGCCCACCTGCGCGGCGTGACCAGCCTTGAACGAGCGATCTGCCGCCGCTGGTGATCTCAGAACATCGTCTCCAGCACGCGGTCGGGCGGCGTGTGGCCGTCCACGAAGGTCTTGATGTTGATGATGACCTTCTCGCCCATGGCCAGCCGGCCCTCGATGGTGGCCGAGCCCATGTGCGGCAGCAGCACGACGCGCTCGCTTTTCATCAGCTTCGGATTGATCGCCGGCTCGTTCTCGAACACATCGAGCGAGGCGCCGGCCAGCTCCTCGCGCTCCAGCATGCGCCCCAGCGCGTTCTCGTCGATGACCTCGCCGCGCGAGGTGTTGACGATGACCGCATGCGGCTGCAGCAGCTTCAGCCGGCGGGCGTTCAGAAGGTGATAGGTCGCCGGCGTGTGCGGGCAGTTGACCGAGATGATGTCCATGCGCGCCAGCATCTGGTCCAGGCTGTCCCAGTAGGTGGCTTCCAGCTCGTTCTCCACGTCCTCGTGCACCCGGCGGCGGTTGTGATAGTGCACCGATAGGCCGAAACCGCGGGCGCGCCGGGCGACGGCGCTGCCGATCCGGCCCATGCCGATGATGCCCAGGCGCTTGCCGGTGATGCGGTGACCCAGCATCGAGGTGGGCGCCCAGCCGGTCCACTCGCCTGCGCGCACGAGACGCTCGCCCTCCACCAGCCGGCGGGCCACGGCCAGGATCATCGCCATGGTCATGTCGGCGGTGTCCTCGGTCAGCACGCCCGGCGTGTTGGTTACCGTGATGCCGCGCTGGCGGGCCGTCTTGAGGTCGATGTGGTCGACGCCGGTTCCGAACGAGGCGATCAGTTGCAGTTTATCGCCTGCCTGGCTCAGCACTGTGGCGTCGATGCGGTCGGTGACCGTCGGCACCAGGATATCGGCCTCTCGCGCGGCCTCGATCAGCTCGGCCTGCGACAGCGGCCGGTCCTCCAGGTTGAGGCGCGCGTCGAAGAGCTCCATCATCCGCGTTTCGATGCTGTCGGGTAGCCGGCGGGTGACGATGACCAGGGGTTTCTTCTGCGCCATTCTGGGCTCCGCTGGAGGGCGTTCGGGGCACTATGGGGTCCGTGGAAACCCTGTTTCCGTCGGCCCCGCGATCGGGTGATGGCAATAGCAGGCAACCCCCGGATTGTCCAGCGAGGCCAGGCCGGAAACGCGCGCGCTCGCCCATGGGTATTGACGCTTTACACGCGCCGGGCTAGGCGACACCCTTTAGCGCAAGGGTATCGGCGGCGGCGCCCGAGTCGCGCAGCCGCCGGGGACGCACGGGTGTCATGGGCGATCACGCAACGCGACGGGCTGGCTGGCTATTGGCGGGGATGGCGGGCCTTGCCGCGCTGGGCGCATGGGGTGCGCGCGCGCCGGCGGGCGAGCCTGCGACCGATCCGCGCGCGCCCGTGGTCTTCCTCGCACAGGCCGACGAGACCGAGGCGCAGGAGACGGAGGAGTTCACCCCCGAGCGACCCGGGCGCACGGGCCTGCCGCTGCCGCGCTTCGTCAGCCTGCGCAACGACGAGGTCAACATGCGCGCCGGGCCTGGCGTGCGCTATCCCATCGAATGGGTCTATCGCCGCCGCGGCTTGCCGGTCGAGATCATCGACGAGTTCGGCAATTGGCGGCGTATCCGCGACTGGGAAGGCGATCTCGGCTGGGTGCACAGCTCGATGCTTTCCGGGCGGCGCACCTTCAGAGTGACCGGCCAGCCCCGCATCCTGCGCCGCGAGCCCGGCGAGAACGCACCGGCCGTCGCCAAGCTGATGCCGGGGGTCGTCGGCCAGTTGGAGTCGTGCAACGGAAGCTGGTGCCGGCTGAGCGCCGACGGCTACGAGGGCTGGCTGCAGCGCGAGGAATTCTACGGCGTCTACCCGCGCGAGACGGTCGAATAACGCAAATATTCCGGTTCAGGCGCCCAGCGGTGCGCGCAGACGCTCGATCTGCGCGCTCAGCGCACGGGCGAAATCCAGACGCTCTTCCGGCGAGAGGAACGCCCCGACGACGAGGCTGCGTCCGTGCGAGCGCAGCGTGACCATGCTTTCGTGCGCCGGCGGGTCGTCCATCAACACCTGCAGCCAGTTCGGCGGGAAGCGCCATTCCGTCGCCTTGCCCCAGTGATCGACGCGGCGCACCGTCAGGTCGTGCGGTGTCAGGCGCACGGTCTCGAACATCCGCCCCCGGCGGTAGTTAATGCGAAACGCGATGTAGATCAAAAGCGCGTCCAGCCCGAAGAAGCCCATCACCGGCCAGGCACCGGCCAGGAAGAACATCAGGCCGGCGAAGAAGCTGACACCGCCCACCGCGGTCATGAAAATCAAAAAGCCGCGGGCGCTCAGACTTCGGTGCGGCGTGAGCACGGCGTCGAACAGAACCTGCTCGCCCGCCGCATCCGGCTCGGCGGGCCGCTCCGGCGCGCAGCGGCCGGCGAAGTCGCCGTATTCGCGATGGTCGGGCGCTTTCGTCATGACGTCTCAAAGATATGGGCGCAGTGCCACGGGGGTAAAGACATGTCGTCGACCGCCGGCTGCCTTCGGCCGCGCCCCGGTCGGAAGAGATGCGCGCACGCACTGGAGCCGGGCGGCCGCTGTGGCTAGACTGCCGCGGCTTTTCCAGCTTCGCTAGGGAACGTTCATGAAAAAGGCCGATGTCGCCACCTTCTTCGACCGCCTGGCCGAGGTCATGCCGGAGCCGAAGGGCGAGCTCGAATACCGCAATCCCTACACCCTTCTTGTCGCCGTCGTGCTCTCCGCCCAGTCCACCGACGTTGGCGTCAACAAGGCGACGCGCGGGCTGTTCGCCGAGGCCGGGACGCCGCAGAAGATGCTGGAACTGGGCAGCGAGGGCGTGAAGCGCCACATCCGCACGCTCGGTCTCTACAATTCCAAGGCCAAGAACCTGATCGAGCTTTCGCGCATCCTGGTGGAACAGCACGGCGGCGAGGTCCCGCGCGACCGCGCCCAGTTGGAAAAGCTGCCGGGCGTCGGACGCAAGACCGCCAACGTCGTGCTGAATACAGCCTTCGGCGAGCCCACGATCGCCGTCGACACGCATATCTTCCGGGTGGCCAACCGCACCGGCCTGGCGCCGGGCAAGACGCCGCGCGCGGTCGAGGACAAGCTGGTCAAGGTGGTGCCGAAGGAACGGCAGCGCCACGCCCATCACTGGCTGATCCTGCACGGCCGCTATGTCTGCAAGGCGCGCAAGCCGGACTGCCCGGCCTGCGTGGTCCGCGATCTCTGCGCCTACAAGGCGAAGACGACCGTGGACGATCTGGCCGCAGCCTCGAAGGCCGGAAAGACCGCAAAGACGAAAGGCCGCAACGCCCCGAAAGCCACAAAAGCCCCGAAAGCCCCGAAAGCCCAGAAAGCCCAGAAAGCCCAGAAAGC
>JAWVYK010000145.1:0-7295 GCA_033722755.1 Rhodovibrionaceae bacterium
CGGGCATTGGCCGCGCCGTGACCGAGGCCGTGCTGGCCGAGGGCTGGACGGCAATCGCCGTGGATCTTTCCGCGGACGCACTGGCGCGATGCCGCGGCGAGATTTCCGACGCCGGCGACAGGCTGATCTGCGAAGAGCTGGACGTGGCCGACGAAGCAGCGGTTGCAGCCCTGATTGACGGACTGGAGACTTCGGGTAACGCGCTAACCGGCGTGGTCAACTCGGCCGGCACAGGCGCGGACATCCCGGCGCTGGGAACCACCGCGGAGACCTTTCGCAAGCTTCTCTGGGTAAACCTGGTCGGCAGCTTCGTGGTGGCGCGCGAGGCGGCACGTCACATGGCTGAAAGGCGCCGCGGGTCGATCATCAACATCGCCTCGGTCTCCGGCATGGTCGGCAACACCGGGCGCGTCGCCTATGGCGCGTCGAAGGGCGGGATCCTCAGCGCAACCAAGGTCATGGCGGTGGAGTGGGCAAATCTTGGCATTCGGGTCAACGCCATCTCGCCGGGCCCGATCGAAACGCCGCTCGTCACCAGGGTGCACACCGCCGCCGCGCGGCAGGCCTGGCACGAGCGTGTGCCCAGCCATCGCTACGGCACGCCCGAGGAAGTTGCCGGCGCGGCGATGTTTCTGCTGGACGAAAGCAAGTCCAGCTACGTCACCGGTCACACCCTCGTCGTCGACGGCGGCATGACGGTGGCCGGCCTCATGCACAGCAACGACTGACAATGCGCCGGCGGTCCCGGCGAAGGGAGTCAGCACGAAAGTCAGAAACACGGTTGATGGAAAAGCGGTGACGGCGGACAAGATTGGTGGGCGCACCAGGACTCGAACCTGGGACCCGCTGATTAAGAGTCAGCTGCTCTGCCAACTGAGCTATGCGCCCACAACGGATGTGCAGCGCTAGATAGCAACTCGGTCCCGCTTTGTGAAGCTTTCGCGGCGGCTTTTTTCTTGTCGGCCAGCCCGGCGCGTTCGCGGGCTCGATTACGTCCGCTCTTTCACGTCCACCGCATGTGCGACAGCGCCTTCGACATCCTTGCAATAGTCGAGGTCGGCTTCGAGTTCGTCGGTCAAGAGCGGCCCGCCAGCATTCAGTCGGCGCTCGATGGCTTCGCCATAAACGTCGTTCATGCGCCGGACCTTCCGGCGCTCGGCGGCGACCCCGCGGCCGCTCAGCTCGGCGGAAGCCCACAGGTAGACATCCGACCTCTGGAACGCCGTATCCGAGGCTTCCGGCCTGAGGATCTCCAGAAATTCGCCCATGGTGAACAACAAGGCGCCGCAACGGTTGAGGACGTAATTGCCATCCTGGGCCGTGACCGGCTGGCGCACATATTCCGGCAAGGTCATGTCGAAAGAGGGATCGGATTGCGCGGACACGCCGCCGCCGCAGCCGAGTAGACCGGTGGCCAAGAGCGTCGCAAAAACCCCCAGCCGTCTTCCCGGAAGGAAAAAACGGCCGAAATACAGATGGCCGATGCGCACTGGTCCCCCGAAATTCCCTAACGCCCGCGCGGCCTCGGCCCACCGTGGCCGAACCTCACTTCGGGCGCCGTTGGACCGACTGGCAAGTCTATCGGGAGAATGCGCCGTCGCAATCCTATGCCGCTTTACGCAAGCGAAACCGCGCACTCACCCGGGCAAGTCCGGCGTGACGGGCAGCGGCGTTCAGTCCTCGCCGGCCAGACCGCGCCGGGAGATGCGGATGTCGCGGTGAATCCAGGCGGACATCACCAGGCCAAGACCGACCATCACCGTCAGCATCGCCGTTCCGCCATAGGAAATCAGCGGCAGCGGCACGCCCACCACCGGGATGAGGCCCATCACCATGGCGATGTTGATGAAGACATAGAGGAAGAGATTGGCCGTGAGGCCCATGGCCAGCAGCCGGGCGAACTGGTTGCGCGCGCGCAGCGCGATGGCAACCCCATAGACGAATACGAGCGCGTAGAGCCCGAGCAGGCCGAGCCCGCCCACCATGCCGAACTCCTCGGCCAGCATGGTGAAGATGAAGTCGGTCTGCTTCTCCGGCAGGAAGTTCAGGTGGCTCTGCGTGCCCTGCACGTAGCCCTTGCCGAAGACGCCGCCAGAGCCCAGAGCGATCTTCGACTGGGTGATATGATAGCCGGAGCCCAGGGGGTCGCTCTCGGGATCGAGGAAGGTCAGCACGCGCGCGCGCTGGTATTCGTGCAGCAACTGCCAGACGATCGGTATTGCCGCCAGTCCCCCGGCGATCGCCACGCCGAATTTCCAAAGCCGCACGCCAGCGCAGAAGAACAGCGCGCCGCTGACCATCACCAGCATCAGCGCTGTGCCGAGGTCCGGCTGCCGCAGCACGAGGGCCACCGGCGCGGCGATCATCATCAGCGGCACGATCAGATAGGTGGGCCGGCCGATATCCTCCAGGCTGACGCCGTGGAAATAGCGCGCGAGTGCCAATACCAGAGCGACCTTCATGATCTCCGAGGGCTGCAGCTGAATGACCTGCAGGTCGATCCAGCGCTGGGCGCCCATGCCCACCGTGCCCATCACTTCCACCGCGCCCAACAGGCCGAGGGCCGCGAAATAGAAGGGATAGCTCAAGCGGAACCAAATGCGGATATCGGTGAGGCCCACGGCGAACATCAGCAGCAGGCTGCCGGCGAAACGCACTGCCTGCCGCGTGGCCCAGGGCGAGGCCGAGCCGTTGGCCGCCGAATAGAGCATGCCGAAGCCGACGCAGGCGATCAGCGTGATGAGGAAGACCATGCCCCAATTCACTTGCCAGAGCTTCTGGCCCAGGCTCATCTCGGGATTGCGCCGGAAGGGATTGACGTACATTGCTGCTGCCCCTGCCTAGGCGTCTTCGCCGTCGGCCGAGACGGGCGCGCGGTCCCCGGGGCCGGGGTGCGCCACACGGCGGTCGGCCGAGCGCTTCAAGGGATCGCGGCGCTGCGCCTCCATCAGAATGTCACGCGCAATCGGCGCGGCCGCGGAGGAGCCGCCACCGCCGTGCTCCACCACCACGGCCACCACATAGCGCGGCGCGTGCACCGGCGCGAAGCCGACGAAGAGGCCGTGGTCACGCCGGCGCCAGGGCAGATCCTCGTTCTTGATCACGCCGGCCTTGCGCTCGGCCATGGTGATGCGGCGGACCTGGCTGGTGCCGGTCTTGCCAGCCATCTCCCAGCCTTCCTCGGTGATGCGCTTGTAGTAGGCGGTGCCGCGCTGTTCGTTGACGACCGCGTCCATCGCCTGGCGCACCACTTGCAGGTGGCGCTCGGGCACATTGAGCTTGCCCTGTTGCGCAGCGTCCGGGCCAGGTTCCGCGCCCTCGTCGGTCTCGCCGGCGCTCGCCGCCTGCACCTCTGGTTCGCGCTCGGCGGGCGCTCCCGCAGCGTCCTGCAGCAGGTAGGGCACCACCGCCTTGCCGCTGGCGATGCGCGCGGTCATCACCGCGAGTTGCAAGGGCGTCGACAGCACGAAACCCTGGCCGATGGCGGAGACCAGCGTCTCGCCCTTCTGCCAAGGCTCGCCGATGTAGGCGAGTTTCCACTGGCGCGTGGGAATGCGTCCGCCCAGCTCTCCCGGCAGGTCGATGCCGACCGGATCGCCCAGACCGAAGCGGCGCGAGACCTCTGCCAACTTGTCGATCGAGATCTTGCGCGCGAGATCGTAGAAGTAGACGTCGCACGACTGCTTAATGGCGTCGTGCATGTCCATGCGGCCGTGCCCCCAGCGCTTCCAGCAGTGAAAACGCGCGTTGCCCAGCTCCATGTAGCCGGGGCAATAGACCTTGTGCGACGGCTGGATGCCCGACTCCATGGCCGCCAGCGCCACCATCATCTTGTATGTGGAACCCGGGTTGTAGGTGCCGGCAATGGCCTTGTTGGTGAGCGGCGACAGCGGATCGGAGATGAGGTCGTGCCATTCGCCGGTCGAGATGCCGCGGGCAAACGCGTTCGGATCGTAGCCCGGCGAGGACACCAGCGAGAGCACCGCGCCGGTATTGGCGTCCAGCACGACGGCGGTGGCGCTGCGCTTCTCCTGCAGGCGCTGGAAGACGTACTCCTGCAGTTCCGCGTCAATGGTAAGCCGTGCCTCACTGCCGGGGGTGCCCTCCTCGCGGTTCAACTCGCGGATCGTGCGGCCGACGGCGTTGACCTCCACGTGGCTGGTGCCGGCCGAGCCGCGCAAGTCGAGGTCGTATCGCCGCTCGACCCCGCTTTTGCCGATGCGGAAGCCGGGCAGCTCCAGCAGCGGGTCGCCGGTCAGGTCCTCCTCCGAGACCGCGGCGACATAGCCCAGGATGTGCGACATGCTCTCGCCATAGGGATAGTGGCGCGTCTCGCCCACCTCGATGGCGGTCCCGGGCAGGTCGGGCGCATTCACCTCGATGCGGCTGACCTGGTCCCAGCTCAGGTTGTCGCGCACGGTGATCGGCACGAAGCCGCGCTTGCGCCGGACCTCGCGCAGGATGCGCTCGCGCTCCTTGGGCGAGACCTGGACGATCTGGCCGATCCGATCCAGCGTGGCCTCCACGTCCGGCGAGTTTTCCGAGATCAGGACCAGGCGATACTGGTGCTGGTTGACCGCCAGCGGCACGCCGAACCGGTCGAAGATGCGCCCGCGCGGCGGCGGAATCAGGCGCAGCGAGATGCGATTGTCCTCCGCCAGCATGGCATAGCGGTCGGAATCCAGCACCTGCAGCTGATACATGCGCCCGGCCAGCGCAGCGAACAGCGCGACCTGCCCGCCGGCGATCAACGCGGCGCGGCGGCTGAAGGTCTTGTAGCGTCCCTGATCTTCGTTGATGAAGGCCATGGATGGTTCGCTGTCCGTCTCTCTCGATCAATTGCGGGGGCGCCTTGGCGCCCTTCACATCCGTGCGTCTCTAGCGCAACAGCGCCCGCTGCGCCCGCGCGAAGAACCAGGCCAGCAGCGGATAGGCCGCCACGGTCGTCAGATACTGGAAAATCGCCGGCCGCGGGTCCAGAAACTGCGAGGCCAGCAAGCTGTGAAGCGCCCACATCAGGCTGCTGGAGGCGAGCGCCACAAGCGTAAAGCCGAACCAAATGACCAGGAAGGACCGGCTGACGAAGAAGCGGCGCTGGGAGACCACGATTCCATAGACCAGCAGGACCAGCAGAACACCGACGCCGAGACCCTCGCCGCGCAGCAGATCGCTGAACAGGCCGATGCCGAAAACCGCCCAGATCGGCAGCAGATCCGGCCGGTGCACCGCCCAGTAATAGACCGCGATCACCGCCAGCGCCGGCATCACCGGCGCAAAGCCCGGCACACCCAGCGGCAGCATCGAAAGCAGCAAAAGGATCAGGGTCAGCGAAACCGGCGTCGCCTGCCGGGCCGCCAGATCGAGGCGGTGCCAGACCGTCTGCTTCACGGCGTCACCTTCCTTGGCGGCGGCGGCGGCACCGGAGCGGCCGCCTCGGCGGACGCAGCCTCGGGCTGCGAGGTTACGGGCGCAGCTACCTCGAGCGGGTCCTCGGGAATGCGCTCTGCCGGCTCCTCGCCGATCAGACCCTCGGCGCTGTCCAACACCGGCGGCGAGCCGGCTTGCGTTATGCGACGCTCGACAGCGGCGGCGTCGACGTCGAGCACGCCGGGCATGCCGTAGTTGGCGAGCCGCAGAAATTCCAGCCGGTCCCAGTCCACAAAGGGCTGCACGCGCACGCCGTTTTCACCGACGGTGGATATGCGGCCCACCGGAATGCCGGGCGGAAAAACGCCACCATGGCCGGAGGTCACGATCCGCTGGCCGGCTTCCACCACAGCGTCGGGCGGCAGGTAGAGCAGGCTCGGCTGCGGCGAGTTGTCCCCGGCCAGCACGCCGCGATGGCGCGACTGCTCCACCACCACCGGCACCCGGCTGTTCAAGTCGGTCAGCAACAGCACCCGGGCCGAGCGACGCCCGACTTCCGCGACCCGTCCGGCGAGGCCCTGACCGGAAAGCGCCGCATGGCCCTTGGCCACGCCCTCGCGCTGGCCGGCGCCCACCAGAACGGAATGCACGAAGGCGCCGCCGCGGTCGCCGACGACCCGCGCGCTCACATAGCGTGTGTCCGGATCGGGCACCATGTGCAGCAACTGGCGCAACGCCTCGTTCTCGGCCTCCAGCTTGCGCGCTACGGTTTCCCAGGCGACCAGGCGCTTCCGCTCGGCCTTTAGCACCGCGTTCTCGGCCCTCAAGGCGGCGAGATTCTCGACCTCGCTGACCGTGTTGCGCACGGTGTCGACCGGCTCCGAGATCGCCCCCAGGATCGGCGTGATCGCATCGGCCAGCGCCATGCGCGCGCGCTCGACGAGCACGGTGTCGGCCTTGCCAAGGATCATCAATCCGAAGGCCGCGCCGGTGAAAAGTATAAATGCGAATCGCTGCGCCCACGCCTTTAGCGGGGTTGCCAGGCGAAGCACTGTGCCAGTGCGTTTGTCCAAAGGGTCCGCCCCCTCGGGTAGTTTCCGCGACCCGCTTCCGTAGAAGCTCCCTTGGGATCGCCGGAAGAATTATGCCACCGAAAGTTATCCTACATCTTTACAAGAGAGGATTAAAGAGTCCCTAGAAATTAATACATGGTTATCAGAACATTTTTTAGCGTCCGCATTTCCTCCAGGCAGCGGCCGGTACCCAGCGCCACGCAGGACAGCGGATCGTCGGCGATCGACACCGGAAGGCCGGTGGATGCCCGCAGCACGTAATCCAGGTTGCCCAGCAGCGCGCCGCCGCCGGTCAAGACGATGCCCTTGTCGACGATATCCGCGGCCAGTTCCGGCGCCGTGTGCTCCAACGCCACCTTCACCGCCTCGACGATGGCGCCGACGGGCTCTGCCAGGGATTCGGCGATCTGCCGTTCGGAGATGATCAGCTCCTTGGGCACGCCGTTCATCAGGTCGCGGCCCTTGATCTCCATGGTCTGGCCCTCGCCCTCCTCCGGCGGACAGGCGGAGCCGATATCCTTCTTGATCCGCTCGGCAGAGCCTTCGCCAACCAGCAGGTTATGGTTGCGGCGGATGTAGCCGATGATGGCTTCGTCCATCTTGTCGCCGCCCACGCGCACCGAGCGCGAGTAGACGATGCCCCCCAGCGAGAGCACCGCGACCTCGGTGGTGCCGCCGCCGACATCGACGACCATCGAGCCCGTGGGCTCCGTCACCGGCAGGCCGGCGCCGATTGCCGCGGCGATCGGCTCGGGGATCAGGATCGCCTTCCGGGCGCCCGCCGAGAGGACCGAGTCGCGGATCGCGCGTTCCTCGACGGCGGTCGCCCCGAAGGGCACGCACACCACCACGACG
>JAWVYK010000146.1:0-7256 GCA_033722755.1 Rhodovibrionaceae bacterium
CACCAACACCGTGCCGGTCGACGCCTACCGCGGCGCCGGACGTCCGGAGGCCTCCTACCTCGTGGAGCGCCTGATCGATTACGTGGCCGGCGAGGTCGGCCTTTCGCCGCCAGACTTCCGTAAGCGGAATTTCATCCGGCCGGACGATCTGCCCTATGATACCGGCCTCGGAATCACGTACGACTCGGGCGATTTCCAACACATCATGGAAACCGCCATGGAGAACATCGACTGGGCCGGCGCGGACTCCCGCAAGGACGCCTCGCGCAAGGCGGGCCGCTACCGCGGTCTCGGTCTGGCCTGCTATGTCGAGGCCTGCGCGGGGATCGGCGAGGAAGAAGCCAAGGTCGAGGTCACGCCGGCGGGCGAGATCGACCTCGTCGTCGGCACGCAGAGCAACGGACAGGGTCACCACACGGCCTACGCGCAAATTCTCAGCGACAAGCTGGGACTGCCGATCGAGACGGTGCGCCTCAGACAGGGCGACAGCGACTCCCTGACCAAGGCGGGCGGAACCGCCGGCTCGCGCTCGCTGCTGATGGGCGGCCAGGCGACCACGGTGGCGAGCGACCTGCTGATCGAAAAGGCCCGGAAGATAGCGGGCTTCATGCTCGAGACCGCGGAAGCGGACCTGGAGTTCGAGGAGGGGGTCTTTTCCGTCGTCGGCACCGACAAGCGCGTCAGCCTGGTCGATGTCGCCAAGGCGGCGAATGAACGCGACGATCTGCCGGACGACCTGAAGGGACCACTGGCCGCCGAAGGCACGTACAAGGCTGAAGCGATGACCTTTCCCAACGGATGTCATGCCTGCGAGTTGGAAATCGACGCAGAGACCGGAGAGGTCGCGATTCTACGCTATGTCGTGGTCGACGATTTCGGCCGCCTTGTGAACCCGCTTCTGGTAGCCGGTCAAATTCACGGCGGGACGGCGCAGGGCCTCGGGCAGGCGCTGTTGGAGCGCACGGTCTACGACACGGAATCGGGGCAGTTGCTGACCGGCTCCTACATGGATTACTGCCTGCCGCGCGCCGACGACATGCCACAGATCGAGCTGACTTTCGAGAACGTTCCTTGCACGACCAATCCGATGGGAATCAAAGGCTCCGGCGAGGCGGGCGCAATCGGCGCGCCGCCGGCGATCATCAACGCGCTGGTGGACGCTCTGCGGCCGCTCGGCGTTCGGCATATCGACATGCCGGCCACGACGGAGAAACTCTGGCGCATCATGCAAGACGCCCGCGCCGGTGAACGGCAGGCGGCCGAATAAGCCGGTTTCGGCCGGGTAATGGAGACGAGATGAACGAGGAAAGCAACGAAGACCTGCTGGCGGTCCTGCGCACCATCGCGGAGCGCGCCGGCAAGGCGATCCTGGCCTACTACGTGGAAGAAGGCGACATCGAGGTCAAATCAAAGGAAGACGCCTCGCCGGTCACCGAAGCCGACGAAGCGGCCGAAGCCTTCATTCTCGAAGCCCTCGGCAAGCTGACGCCGGAAATTCCGATCGTCTCCGAGGAAGCCTTCGCGGCGGGCAAAATTCCCGAGGTGGGCCGCCGATTCTGGCTGGTCGACCCGCTCGACGGCACCAAGGAGTTCCTGAGCCGCAACGGCGAGTTCACCGTGAACATTGCCCTTATCGAAGACGGCCGCCCGGTCGCCGGCATCGTCCACGCGCCGGCGCTGGCGATGACCTGGGCGGGCGCCGTCGACGAAGAGCGCTCGATCGCCACATTCAGTCAGACCGACCACCCGACCATGGAAATTTCCGCCCGTGCCCGGCCCGACGATGGGGTCACCGTGGTCGCCAGCCGCCGCCACGGCTCGGGCGGCGAACTGGACGCCTTCCTGGCCGATTACAAGGTGAAAGAAAATCTGGCGGCGGGAAGCTCGATCAAATTCTGCGTCATCGCCAGCGGCAAGGCCGACCTCTATCCGCGTTTCGGGCGCACGATGGAATGGGACACCGCGGCGGGTCAGGCCGTACTGGCCGCCGCCGGGGGGCGCGTGGAGACCGCCGAAGGCGAGCCACTGACCTATGGCAAGCCGGGCTTCGAGAATCCCCATTTTATCGCCTACGGCAAGAGCTGAACCGGCTGGGGCCGCCCGGGCTTATTTCGCCTGTCGCAGGATTTCGCGCGCCAGCGCCGTGATCTCCTGTGCGGCGCGGCCCTTTGGCTGCACCTCCCCCACGGCCCGGCCTTCGGCCAGCGCAGAGGCAAAGACGATCCGGTTGCCGACCCGCGACTTGGCCAGCTTTGCACCCATCTTCTGCACCTCCGCCAGCATCTCGCCAGTGAGGTTGGCGCGCGGCGGCACCCTGTTGAGCACGAGAAGAACCGGCCTCTTCTCCTCGGCCGCCAATTGAAGGGTTGGCTGCGTGGCCCAGACGTCCATCGGCGAGGGCTGAATCGGGACGATCACGAGGTCCGCGGATCGCACGGCCACGCGCGCCTCGGTCTCCATATGCGGCGGGCTGTCGATGATCACCACGTCGTGCTCTTCCGCCAGGCTCTGCACCTCGTTGCGCACGCGCCAGCCCTGTATCTGGTTGACCAGCAAGCCGGCGCCCGCGTCCCCCATGCGCTCTTCGCGCAAGCGGTACCACATGGTCAGCGACTGCTGCGGATCGATATCGACCACTGCCACCTTCTTCCGCGCGGCCGTCCAGGCGACCGCCAGATGCGCCGCTAGCGTGGTCTTACCTGCGCCGCCCTTCTGCTGGGCGACAGTCAAAACCTTGGCTGTCATGATGCCTCCAATTGCCGTACACCGCGCCGCCCACGGCGCAACCGGGCTATTTCCAGCCTGCAATGATGTTGCTTTTTCTTATCCGATTTCGCAGGTGCACAATAGCGGAATCCGCCGCTTGTGCCAAAGTCGCCGTAGCCGCGCCAAATATGCGATTTTCATGCACAAGTGCATCTTGCACTGCACGACTAGCCACTTGACGCCCTCCCTCCGACAGCAAGAAACTCATACCACGTGGCCGATTATCGGTGACGCCTTAGCCGCCGCAAATACCGTGCGGCGACTGTCGGGGCATCTCATTACCGCGGATGGGATGTGCCCCTGGACATGAAAAGACGCATATGGGAGCCGTTCGGAGCAGTCCGGGCGGCTCGCCATTTTCGGGCCCGAGCCAGCTTCCCGTTCGAGCAAATCGGTTTTCAAATCGGCGACCATGGCTAGACTGCGCCGCCATGTCGAAGCGTGCGGCCAGCCAGAAAAATGCGGAGGTGGCGCCGGCGGACGACGGCGCGGTCCGTCGCGCCGCCGCGATCCTGCGCGACGGCGGCCTTGTCGCGGTGCCGACGGAAACAGTCTATGGCCTGGCCGCCGATGCGACCAACGACACCGCGGTGGCCCGGATTTTCCAGGCCAAGGGACGTCCCCGTTTCAACCCTCTGATCGTGCACGTTCCGGGTGCCGAGACGGCAGCTCGGCACGTCGAGTTCGATGCCCGGGGCGAGGCGCTCGCCAAGGCATTCTGGCCGGGCGCGCTCACGCTGGTGCTTCCACGGCGCGCGGGCAGCGCTGTCTCGCTGCTGTGCAGCGCCGGTCTCGACAGTCTGGCCGTGCGTGCGCCGGACCATCCGGTCGCACAAAGCCTGCTGGCGCAATCGGGCCGGCCGTTGGCTGCGCCTTCCGCCAACGCATCCGGCCGGATTTCCCCGACCCGGGCCGAACACGTCGCCGAGGAGCTTGGCTCCCATGTCGACCTGATTCTGGACGGCGGGCCGTGCCGCGTCGGCTTGGAGTCGACGGTGGTGAGTCTCTTGCAGGCGCGACCCGCGATCCTGCGGCCAGGCGGAATTCCCCGCGAGCGGATCGAGGACGTCATAGGCCCGGTTGCCGACGCGCCCGAGCCCGGCGGCGAGGATGCACCCGCCGCCCCGGGTATGCTGGCCAGCCACTACGCCCCTGCCCTGCCCCTTCGCCTGAACGCCACGAGCGTCGGGCCCGACGAGGCGCTGCTCGCCTTCGGGCCGGATCCGCTGGCTGGCGCGGCAGAAACCCTCAATCTCAGTCCGCGCGGAGACCTGACCGAGGCCGCCGCCAATCTCTTCGCTTGCCTGCGGGCCCTGGACCGGCCGGGCCTGCGGGCCATTGCCGCTATGCCGGTGCCGGAAATCGGCCTGGGACGCGCGATCAACGACAGGCTGCGCCGGGCCGCTGCGCCGCGCGGCTGAATCCCTCCAACCGCTGCCGCCGCCTCTGGCGGGGCATAGAGCCGCGCGCTAGACTCCCGAATATGGAGGACACCGCCCCGAAAAGCGCGAAGCTCGCCACGCTCCACGAAAAAATTCTCGAGGTCGTGGGCAAGGCCGGCGTGATCGACGACCCGAACGACCTCGACAGCTACCTGCACGAATGGCGCGGCCGCTACGTCGGCAAGACACCCTTCGTGGTTCGCCCGAAGACCACCGAAGAGGTCTCGCGCGTCGTCGCGCTGGCCGCCGCACACGACATCCCCATTGTCCCGCAGGGCGGCAACACCGGGCTGGTCGCAGGCTCCATCCCTTTCGAGGAGGGCCGCGAGATCATTCTCTCGCTCAGCCGGATGAACCGCATCCGCGAGCTGGATGCGGAGAACTTTACGATCACCGTGGAAGCGGGCTGCGTGCTGCAATCCATCCAGGAGGCCGCGGAGGACGCCGACCGGCTGTTTCCGCTCAGTCTGGGCGCCGAAGGCCAATGTCAGATCGGCGGCAATCTCTCGACCAACGCCGGCGGGCTCAACGTCATCCGCTACGGCAATGCCCGCGAGCTCGTTCTCGGGCTGGAGGTGGTGCTGCCCGACGGCAGGGTCTGGAACGGGCTGCGTCGGCTGCGCAAGGACAATACCGGCTACGACCTGAAGCAGCTCTTCATCGGCGCGGAAGGAACGCTGGGGATCATCACCGCCGCGGTGCTCAAGCTCTTCGCCCGCCCGCGCGAAACGGTCACGGCCTTCATCGGCCTGGAAAGTCCGAAAGCGGCGCTCGAGCTCCTGGGCCGCACCCGCGCGGCCAGCGCCGAGACCGTGACGTCGTTCGAACTGATACCGCGCATCGCCATCGACCTGGCGCTCAAGCACGTCGACGATGCGGTGGACCCGCTCGATGAGACGCACGCCTGGTACGTTCTGGCGGAATGCGCCGGCGGCAAGGAGGATGGCGGCCTGCGGGAGGCTATTGAAGAAATGCTGGCCGAGGCTTACGAGAACGGCCTCGTCGCCGATGCCACGATGGCGGCCAACGAAGGCCAGGCACAGGATTTCTGGTTCCTGCGCGAAGCAATCGTGGAAGCCCAGCGGCACGAAGGCGGCTCCATCAAGCACGACGTCTCGGTGCCGGTCTCGCGCGTGCCGGATTTTCTAACCGAGGCCACGGCCAAAGTGGAGGAACTGGTTCCAGGCATTCGGCCGGTTCCCTTCGGCCACCTCGGCGACGGCAACATCCACTTCAATCTCACCCAGCCGAAGGATGCCGACACGAAAGATTACTTGGCCCGCTGGGACGAGGTGAACGCGGCCGTCCACGACATCGTGCACGCTTACGACGGATCGATCAGCGCTGAACACGGGATCGGCCGCATGAAGGTGGCGGAAAACCAGCGGCTGAAATCCGAACTGGAACTCGAACTCATGCACCGAATCAAGGACGTGTTCGATCCCAAAGGCTTGATGAACCCGGGCAAGGTCCTGGCAGAGGCGAACGACGGCAGATCAAAGGAGCAAAGCGGGACGAGCGCCAAGAAACAGTAGAGCCTCGGCCGACGTTTACCGAGAACGGGACCCTGAAAAACCGATTCTTTGACCAGGAAACACTTGGCCTATGAACTCCTCGACACGCTGGTGGCTGATCCCGCTTCTGATTCTGCTCGCGATCGTCCTGCTGACGCCGAACCGCGACGGCGGCGGCCTGTTTGGCGGCCCCGGCGGACCTGACGTCACCTATACGAAATTCAACGAGATGGTGAATCGGGACGTTGTGGAAAGCGTCACCCTCACGGGCAACCGCATCGATGCAGAGCTCAAGAGAGAGCAGCCGGTCGGACCCGACGGCTCGGAGGTTTCGGCGATCACCACGCGCGTTCCCTCGGTGGGGGAAAGCGATATCGTCGAGAGGTTGGAAGCCAAGAACGTGCCGATCGATGTCAGGGAGGAAAGCGAGGGTTCCTTCGGCTACGTGCTGCTGCTGCTCTTGCCCTGGCTGCTGCTGATCGGCTTCTACATCTGGATGATGCGCCGAATGTCCGGAGGTGGGCCAGGCGGTTTCATGGGCGGGCTTGGCCAAAGCACGGCCAAGCGCGTGAAGCCGGACCAGCCGACAGCGACCTTCGACGACATCGCGGGTCAGGACGCGGCCAAGCGTGAGGTGACCGAGTTGATCGACTTCATGCGCGACCCGGGCCGCTACCAGAAGCTCGGTGCCGACGTGCCGCATGGCATGCTGCTGGTCGGCCCGCCGGGCACGGGCAAGACACTGATGGCGAGGGCCTTGGCCGGTGAGGCCGGCGTGCCCTTCTTCCACATGTCCGGCTCCGAGTTCATCGAAATGGTGGTCGGCGTTGGCGCGGCGCGTGTGCGCGAGACCTTCAAGGAGGCCAAGAAACAGCAGCCGGCCATCCTGTTCATTGATGAGATCGACGCCATCGGCCGCCAGCGCGGCACCGGTATGGGCGGCGGCCATGACGAACGCGAGCAGACGCTGAACCAGATCCTCGACGAGCTGGACGGTGTCGCAGGCCGCGAGGCGGTCATCGTCGCCGCCGCCACGCACAGGCCGGACGTGCTGGACCCGGCGCTGTTGCGCCCGGGACGCTTCGACCGTCGGCTGACCATGGAGATGCCCGACAAGAAGGCCCGCCGGCAAATCCTTGAGGTGCATACACGCGACATGCCGCTGGCCGACGACGTGGACCTCGATATCATTGCATCCGGCACCCCCGGCTATTCAGGCGCGGACCTCGAGAACCTGGCCAACGAGGCGGCGATGCTGGCTGGCCGGGAGGACAAGGACAAAGTCACACAGAGCCATTTCGACCAGGCGCGCGACAAGACCATGATGGGCGAGGCGCGGCCATTGACCATTACCGACGACGAGAAGTACCGCCTCGCCGTGCACGAATGCGGGCACACGGCCGTCGCCCATTTCCTCGAGAACGCCGACCCGCTCTACAAGGTGACGATCATTCCGCGCGGCCAGGCGCTGGGCGGAACCCACCAGTTGCCCGAGCGCGAGCGCTACACCATGGACGAGCCCTACCTGAAGGAC
>JAWVYK010000147.1:0-7237 GCA_033722755.1 Rhodovibrionaceae bacterium
ACGGCGGTGAAAACGCAGGGCTTCGACTACGGGCGCATCCGGCTCTGGGGGTCGATCACCTTCATCGCCGGCGTTCTGGTCGCCGGTGAGTTGCTCGACTTCTTCGAAGGGGCCGAGCCCATCCTGATCTGCGTTCTGGCGGGCCTGGCGCTCACGGTTCTGGCGAGCCTCATGCTCCCGCAGCAAGGGGCGGATGCGGAGGCCCGCCAGGACCGGACTTCAGTCTTGCGGCTGCTCGGTGACAGGGTTCTGTTGCGCTTTCTGTGCGCCGCTGCCCTGCTGCAGGCAAGCCACGCCGGTTATTTCCTGTTTTCGGCCCTGCATTGGCGGGCCGCTGGGCTCAGCGGCGGCACGATCGGCCTGCTCTGGGCGGAAGGCGTGGTGGCGGAGATCGTGCTGTTCTGGCTGGGCGGAAAGGCCATTGCGCGGATCGGGCCCAGGCGGCTTTTGATGCTGGCGGCGCTTGGCGGGCTTGCGCGCTGGAGCGTACTTGCGCTCACGGCCGATGTCGCCGCGCTCGCCGCGGTGCAGTGGCTGCACGCCGCGACCTTCGGCATGGCGCACCTCGGCACCGTGCATTTCATCGCCCACCGCGCCCCGCCGGGACTGCAGGCGACGGCACAGAGCCTCAACAGCGCGTTGGCCGCCGGCCTCGCCATGGGCCTGTCGATGCTCGCATCGGGCTGGCTGTTCGAGCGTTACGACGCGCTCGCTTTCTTCGCCATGGCGGCTATGAGCCTGGCGGGCGGCCTTCTGGCATGGAGCGTGTCGGCGCGACGATCGGCGACCGACGGCTGAAACCTAACGCGTGCCGTAAAGCCGGTCGCCCGCATCGCCCAGGCCAGGGACGATGTAGCCGTGATCGTTCAGTCGTTCGTCGATGGCCGCGGTAAAGATGGGAACGTCCGGATGGCGCTCGCGGAAGGACTCGATGCCCTCCGGCGCCGCCAGCAGGCAGACGAACTTGAGCTGGTTGGCGCCCGCCTCCTTGATGCGAGAGACCGCGGCAGCCGCCGAGTTGCCGGTCGCCAGCATCGGATCGACGACGATGACCAGCCGGTTCTCCAGGTCCTCGGGCATCTTGAAATAATACTCCACCGGCTCCAGCGATTCCGGATCGCGGTAGAGGCCGATATGTCCGACGCGGGCATTCGGCAGCAGGTCGAGCATACCGTCCAGAAAGCCCTCGCCGGCGCGCAGGATCGAGACCAGACAGAGTTTCTTGCCGGAGATTTTCGGCACCGTCGCTTCCGCCACCGGGGTTTCCACGGTCTCCTCGACGAGCGGCAGGTCGCGCGTCACCTCGTAGCCCATCAACAGGCTGATTTCCCGCAGCAGGCGGCGGAACTCTCCGGTCGACGTATTCTTGTCGCGCATCAGCGCCAGCTTGTGCTTGACCAGCGGATGATCGACCAGGGTGACGCCTTGCATGTCGATATCGGCCATCTCTTCTCCTGCGTTTCGAATTTTGTGTTGCGAGTCTTCGTCGACCACCTCAAGCACCGGTTCTTAGAAGACTGTCCCGTCGCTGTCGAGACGGATCGGCGGAGCCCCGTCCTTGCGCAGCTCGCGCGCGATCCGTCGTCCCGCCGCCCAGGTCCCTCCCTCCAGCACGCGGGCCAACGGAAACTGCGCCGCCGTGACGCCAAGGCGTTCCCGCACGAGCGGCGCCAGCCGGTCGAGAAGCGCCACCGTCAGGGCGCGCCACTCGATAACGCCTTCCGAATCGACTCTTTGCGGTTCCGCCAGCAAGGCCGGATCGCGGGCCTGCAAGACGCCGAGGTCGATCATCAGGCCGCCATTGCGGTATTCCGGCAGGCCGGTCAGCGCGTCGAGGTCCGCAACGGCGATGCTCGCCTCCTCCAGCGGTTCGACCAGCGAATAGCTCAGCCACTGCGAGAGCTTGTGGAAGGGAACCAGGCCGTCGGTGGGATCTTTGGGATCTCCGCGCTGCACCGCCGGATGCGGCCAGACATCCCCCAGATTACGCCCCTCGCGGACGATCCGGCCGGGCCATACCGGGCCGAGCGATTCGATGACGGCCCGCAAGATCGTCTCGGCGTGCAGCCTCCCGGCCCGGGCGTCGCTCGACAGATAATCGAAAAGACCGCCAAGCCGGCCCTCTTGTCCAAAGACCGCCGGCTGCGCCCCGACCGCCTCGCCCAGTCGGCGGATCAGCGCCGCCCGGCCCTCCGCGCCTGCCAATGGATTATCCTGTGATACTTGAAATTCTTGTTTCAGAGCATTGAAAGAAAACGTTTTCAGGGCTGCGGCATCGGCTCTCAAAGGGTTCTGCGGTAGCGCGGACAAGCGACCGGAGGCGTAGAGGTCGAAGCTCGCCACGGCCAGCCCTTCGGAGCGCGCGTAACGCGTTCCGGTGGCCGGTTCCAGGTAGGACCAGGCTTCGCCGGCGCCGGCATCCAGCAGGACGCTCGTGATTGCGAGCTCGAAACGGACGCGTGCCCGCTCCTCGGAACTCGCCTGGCCTAGCCTTTGTTTCGCCAGAAGGGCCCAGCGGTCGTGCCCGCCGACGGCGAAGTGGCGCCAGCGCGCGTGATACGGCACATCGAGATTTGGATAGCGGTCCCGGATCACCGCGACGACGTAATCGGCGACCGCCTCGAGCTTGCCCGGATGCACCGAAAAATGGCCGAGGTCTCCGCGCTCGCCGGCGGCCAGAACGCTGTTGGCGCGGTCGCGCACCGCGGCCGCGCTCATCAACCAATCCAGGGTTCGCGGCGTCTCGTCGGCCAGGGTCAAGGATCGTCCCTTTCGGCGCGCGGAAAACCGGCGGGAAGAGTCGTTCAGTAGTCGTCGAGGTCGCGGCCCCGTGCGCCGCGCGGTCCTTTGTCCGGCTCATGGTAGTAGCCGGCGGCCTTCTTCGCCTCGATTTCGACCTGCGCGTCTGCGGGCACCAGTTCGTCGGGGATCGGCACGCGCTCGGCGATCTCGATCCCCTGCCGTGTGATCGCGTCGTATTTCATGTCGCTCATAGAGACGAACCGGTCGATCCGCGTCACCCCCAACCAGTGCAGGCAGTCGGGCATCAGCTCCTGGAAGCGCGCATCCTCCACACCAGCCACACAGGCGGTGCGCTCGAAGTAAGCCTCCGCGCGGTCGCCACCGTGCTGGCGTTTGCGCGCGTTGTAGACCAGGAACTTGGTGACCTCGCCCAGCGCACGGCCTTCCTTGCGGTTGTAGACGACGAGCCCCGTGCCGCCATGCTGCGCGGTCTCGATGCAGACTTCGATACCGTGCGTGAGATAGGGCCGGCAGGTGCAGATGTCCGAGCCGAAGACGTCCGAACCGTTGCATTCGTCATGCACCCGGCAGGCGAGCTTGCGCCCGGGATCGGCGGCGCCGGCGACGTCGCCGAAGACGTACAGCGTCTGTCCGCCGATCGGCGGCAGGAACACCTTGAGGTCGGGGCGCGTCACCAGTTCGGGAAACATGCCTCCGGTGTGCTCGAACAGCGCCCGGCGCAAATCGCGCTCGCCAATGTCGCAACGCTCGGCGACGCCAGGCAGATGCCAGACCGGCTCGATCGCCACCTTCGTGCAGTTGACCTCTCCCCCGTCCTTCAGAATGTCGCCGTCCACGGACAGGCGTCCGGCGGCGACGGCGGACTGGAGTTCCGGCACCGTGATGCGCGCGCGTGTTACGGCGACCGTGGGGCGGATGTCCCAACCGTCTGCGAGGTCGTCGGCAAAGGCCTCGTGGACCCTGTGGCCCCAGGGGTCCATGGCCACGATCTTGTGCGGATCGGCCCACTGTGGATGCGGGCCAATCTCCACACTGGGCGCGGTATCCGTCAAATCCGGCCGGTGCAGCGGGTCCAGGGTGCCTGCGGCGATCGCCAGCGCGCGGTAAAGCGCGTAGGAACCCGCGTGCGCGCCGATCACGTTGCGCTTGGTCGGATCGGTCAGCGTGCCGATGACCGGGCCTCGCTCCTTCGCGGTGGGCGCGCCCCAGTGGACCGGACGTGCGTGTTTGCCGTCGCGCCGAGGGTGCGAGGTGAGGACGATATGAGAGGCAGGCTTTTTGCGTTCGCTCATGAAGGTTCTTTCGACTCCGACACCGACGGCGCATTCGCCATCGCTTGCGGGGAAGCTGTTGAATCTAGGAAGCATTGGCTCTCGGTGCAAAGGCTGCACACGTCGCCTGCCATCACATCACGGCATTTTGAGCACCAGGCCGCCGCCGAAGCCCCGGCGAATCGTAGGGCGAAAGGACCACGATCTGCTAGGCTTCGGCCGCATCGAATCCGCAAGAACTTTGCGAGCCGACCCCGACGGGGAGCGGCACCATAACAGAACGACTCGCAAGATAATGGCGCCAGGCCAGTGCGCCAGCAAAGCGCCAGACAAGCGCCAGCAAAGCGCCAGACAAGCGAGCGCCGAAACGAGGGGGAATCCGTCTTGACCACCACAGTCTCCGAACCGGACTCGAAAGCCGCCGTTCTCGACACGCACGAGCGTCCAACGCCGCCGCTTTGGGGGCTGCTCAGCCTGCAGCATCTCTTCGCCATGTTCGGCGCGACGATCCTGGTGCCGCTGCTGACCGGCCTGTCGCCCGCCGTGGCCCTGGTGACCAGCGGGCTCGGCACGCTCGCCTACATCATCGTCACCGGCGGGCGGATTCCGGCCTACCTCGGCTCCTCCTTCGCGTTCATTGCGCCGATCATCGCCGCAGCCGATATCGCCGGCATCCCTGGCGCCATGTTCGGCGCGCTGGGCGCGGGCTTGGTCTATCTCATCGTCGCTGCGCTCATCGCGGCCTTCGGAACCGGCTGGCTGATCCGTCTGCTGCCGCCGGTCGTGGTCGGCCCGATCATCATGGTGATCGGCCTTGGCCTGGCGCCCATCGCCATCGATATGGCCACCACCGGCGGCGGCGGCGACTACGACACCACCAAATTCCTTGTGGCGCTCTTCACGCTGGCGGCGGTCCTGGTCTATGCGCTGGTGCTGCGCGGCATTTTCTCGGTTATTCCGGTGCTGCTGGGGATCATCACCGGATACGTTCTGGCACTGATCGTGGGACTGGTCGACTTCTCGCAAGTCACCGCCGCCAGCTTCATCCGCGTGCCCGACTTCACCATATTCTTCGACGGCTTCGCGCAGGGCCTGCCGTGGCAGGTATGGCCGCTCTTGGTGCCGGTCGCGATCGTCACCATCGCCGAGCACATCGGCGACCAGGTCGTCATCTCGCGCGTCATCGGCAAGAACGTGCTGGTTAAGCCGGGCCTGCACCGCTCGCTGACCGGCGACGGGCTGGCCACCATGATCGCCGCCTGTCTGGGCGGGCCGCCAAATACCACCTACGGCGAGAACGTGGGCGTGCTGGCGATTACGCGCATCTTCAGCGTCTGGGTCATCGGCGGCGCGGCCGCACTGGCCGTCGTCCTCGGCTTTATCGGCACCATCGCGGCCTTCATCAGCTCCATCCCCACGGCGGTCATGGGCGGCGTCGCCATCGCGCTGTTCGGCGTCATCGCCGCCTCTGGCCTGCGCACCATCGTCGAGGGCAAGGTCGACATGGGCGAGAAGCGCAATCTGCTGATCGTCTCGGTGATCCTGGTCATCGGCATCGGCGGCGCCGTGCTGAAGCTGGGCGAGGGCCTGGAGGTCTCCTCCATGGCGCTCGCAGCGATCATCGGCGTGGTCATGAATGCGGTTCTCCCGGGCCGCGACAAGGCCGGCGATACCGCCACCATACTCGGTCCGCACGGCTAATCCGCCGGCGCATATCCAAAACGGCCCGGGCAGCCAGGATGCGGCTGTCCGGGCCTTTTTGCGTTCGTCCGCGCGGCCTGTTAAGGTCCACCCATCAATCCTGACCAAATCGGTCAGAAAGCTCTTGATTTCGCCGGTAAAGTGCGTATTTCAATTCAGACTATATTGGTCCGGATTGATCGTTTATGCGGTATCGCCGAAGGGACGCAGACAGATGTTTCGCCTCAACCGCCTGACAGACTATGCCGTCGTGGTCATGACTCAGATGGCGCAGGCCCGCGAAGAAGTGCGAACCGCGCCGCAAATCGCGCGCGATACCGGCGTGCCCCTGCCGACCGTCTCGAAACTGCTGAACGCACTGGCGCGCGACGGACTTATCGAATCTCAACGCGGCGCCAGCGGCGGCTATGCACTGAACCGGCGCGCCGGAGACATCACCATCGCGGAGGTCATACAGGCCCTTGAAGGGCCGATCGCACTGACCGCCTGCGTCGATCATTCCAGCGACCACTGCGATGTGGAGTCGCTGTGCCCGATGCGCGGCAACTGGAACAAGGTGAACGAGGCGATCCGCACGGCGCTGGGCGGCGTCACCCTGGCAGACATGGCGCCCAACTTCGCCTTCGACCCCGCGCGGGGCGATACGCCGGCGCAGCCGGTCGGCTGAACGGAACCGTTTCGAGGAAGCACAACGCAACAAAGGCGTCAGGCAAAAAGGGACAGGCATGGCAGCGAGCGTCGATACAGTCCAGCAGGTCAAGACACTTGGCGAGAAGTACAAGTACGGCTTCGTCACCGACATCGAATCGGAGACCGCGCCGAAGGGCCTGAACGAGGACATCATCCGCTTCATCTCCGCCAAGAAGGAGGAGCCTGAGTGGCTGCTCGAGTGGCGGCTGAAGGCCTATCGCCACTGGCAGAAAATGCCCGAGCCGAATTGGGCGAAGGTGGGCTTCCCGCCCATCGACTACCAGGATGCCTATTACTATTCGGCGCCGAAGCAGGAAGGCGACAAGCCGAAGAGCCTGGACGAGGTCGACCCCAAGCTGCTCGAGACCTACGAGAAGCTGGGCATCCCTCTCAAGGAACAGGAGATGCTGGCGGGCGTGGCGGTCGATGCCGTCTTCGACAGCGTCTCCGTGGCCACCACCTTCAAGAAGAAGCTGGAGGAAGCCGGGGTCATCTTCTGCTCGATCTCCGAGGCCTTGCAGAAGCAACCCGAACTGGTGCGAAAGTACCTCGGCTCGGTCGTGCCGTTTGCCGACAACAAGCACGCCTGCCTCAATTCGGCGGTCTTCACAGACGGCTCCTTCGTCTATGTGCCGAAGGGCGTGCGCTGTCCGATGGAGCTGTCCACCTACTTCCGCATCAACGCGGAGAACACGGGGCAGTTCGAGCGCACGCTCATCATCGCCGAGGAAGGCAGCTACGTCAGCTACCTCGAGGGCTGCACGGCGCCGCAGCGCGACGAGAACCAGCTCCATGCCGCCGAGGTCGAGCTC
>JAWVYK010000148.1:0-7169 GCA_033722755.1 Rhodovibrionaceae bacterium
GATTGCGCGGCTGCATGATGCGCCGCTGTGTCGCCTTCAGGTCGATCGGCGCGGAGATCGAGACGGCCGCACGTATATCGACCGGCCGTTCCCAGTCCTCCGCCAGGTACTTGATCACCAGGTTGCCGCCGAGCGAATAGCCCACGAGCACCGCCCCCGCCGCCACGCTGTCCGGCTCCCGCAGGCTGACGCCCTTAAGCAGATCGTGCAGATCCTCGGTGCGGCCGGCGTGATACTGATAGCAGCTTTTGCGGCGCGAAGGCCCCGCCCCGCGAAGATTCACCCTCAGCACCGGATGGCCGCGCCGCAGCGCCTCGCGCGCCGACCGGCGGATATAAAAGCTGTCCTCGCACCCGGTAAGGCCATGGATCAGGACGATCAGCGGCTTGCCGGCCGTGGGCTCCGGCTTCGGGCGATGCAGCATCGCGGCCAGGCGGTCGCCGCTGCCGTCGGACATCTCGACCCAGACGCGGTGACCCGGCCAGGGGGATAGATCGATCGCCGGGCGCAACAGCGTGTTCCGGAGAGTCTGAAGATCGCCGTTGATCCAGGGCGAACGCGGCTGAAAGCGCGGAAACCGGATCACGCCATCGAGTTTGTCCGATTTCTTCAATGATTCATCCAAGAGCCTGGTTTCAGACATTTTATTCGCAAAAATCTATTGGTCGTTGACGAACACTCTTGCCCCGCCGATTCAAGATATTGCGTGCGAGCCGGATTTTGCCAGATGCCGCGCGCCATAATCTTTGCCAGCCGCCCAGAGGAAGCGCAAAGGCTGGATCCTATGTCCCGAACAGCCAGCCCTTCACCACCTCGATCTGGTCCGGCTGCATGAGCGAAGGCGCGTGACCGCAGCCAGGTATTTCCACCACCTCCGCCCTCGGGCCGCGCTGCGCCATTTCCCGGGCCGTCTCGGCAAGCAGGAGATCCGAGTCCGCGCCGCGCAGCACCAGCGTCGGACAGGCGATCGCGTCCCAGACCTCCCACAAGTCCACGTCCTCGATGTCCTCGCCTTGAAAGGGCTCGCCGATGCGCGGGTCATAGCGCAGCCGGTAACCGCTGCCAGAGGCGTCGGCGCGCACGCCGTGGCGAGCCATGTGGTCGATGTGCCGGTCGTCCAGGGGGCCGAAGGGCGCGTGCACCTCGGCGAAATAGGCGCGGACCTCATCCAGGTTCTCGAAAAAGGGATCGGCGCCGACGTAGTCGCCTATGCGCTCCAGCGCCGCTTTTGGAATGAAGGGCCCGACGTCATTGATGACGAGGCGCGAAATCGCCTCCGGCTGCTGTGCGGCCAGGAACATGCCGACGAGCCCGCCCATGGACGTGCCGACCCAGTCAACGGCCGAGAGGCCGAGTCGATCGAACACGGCCTGCACGTCCGCGAGATACTGCGGATACCCGTATTCGCAACCCTCCGGCAGCCAGTCGCTCTCGCCCCGGCCCACTGCGTCAAGCGCCACCACCCGCGCGCGCGGCGCCAGCGCCTCGGCCAGGAAATCGAAATCGCGGGCGTTGCGCGTCAGCCCGTGAAGACAGACGACCGCGCGCGGCGCCTGCGGGTCACCCCAGGCATGTACGGCCACACGGTGCGTAGACTGCGCATTCGTGCAGTCGATCAGGTGATCCGCCAACTCATATGCCCCCAATTCCTATCCCAGCGCGCCTGAGCATGCTTTCGCATCGCCCGCGCGATCAAGCCTCCCCGGCCGATCCGCTGCCGTTGTTGGCAGAGCTGCCGCGGGCCTTGCGGACGACGGACTGACCGGAGGAATCCTTCTGCCCCTTCAACAGGCTTCGCACGTTGCTGGAAAAGGCGATGCGGCCGTCGCGGACGTAGGCCTCGTGGTTTTCCTCAAGCTGTCCGACGACGTAGCGGTAATTCACCATCATGCCTGCCGCCCGCCGTAGGCCGGCCTCGGATGTATCGCCCAGCCAGTTGATCCGCTCCAATCGCGCTCCGTTACGCAGATGGAAGCGGGCGACCGGATCGAGCGGCCGGCCGTCGGAACGCCTGGACACGAGATAGAGCGCGCACAGACGCAAGAGCGGCTGCTTCAAGGTCTCCACGGTCTCGGCACTGCGAATCCAGTCCGTGCGGGCGACAACACTGCGCAATGCGACAGCCGGCGCCGTGTCGCGACCCACCAGCCGCTTCAGCGCCTTGGTCTCGTCGCTTTCCAGCAGGCCCGCTACCGTGGCGCTATCCACGTTGTCCAGCCACGAGCGGAAGCCCGGTATCGGGGAAAGCGTCGCGAAGGTCTTGATCTGCGGCAGTTCCTGATTGAGCTGGGCAACCACCCGCTTGATCAGGTAGTCGCCGAAGGAAATGCCGCGCAGGCCGCGCTGGGTATTGGTTATGGAGTAGAAGATGGCGGTCTCCGCCTTCTGCGGATCGCCTTCCGGCGCCTCCAGGTCGAGGAGATCCTGAATGCTGGCCGACATCTTGTCGGTCAGCGCGACCTCCACGAAAGCCAGCGGCTCGTCCGGCATGCGCGGATGGAACAGCGCGTAGCACCTGCGGTCGGAATCCAGCCGGTTGCGCAGGTCGGACCAGCTTTCGATCTCGTGCACCGCCTCGTAGGCAATCAGCTTTTCCAGCAGCGAGGCAGGGGAATCCCAGTCGATCGACTTGAGGTCGAGAAAGCCGACATCGAACCAGGAGGTCAGCAGCTCCTTCAAATCCGCATCCAGGCTGGACAGGTAGGGGTCGTCTCCGAGAAAGCCGAGCAGATCGGCGCGCATATCCACCAAAAACTTAACACCCGTCGGCAGCGCATTGAATTGCATCAGCAATTTCACTCGCGGCGGTTCCAGTTCCTGCCGCAAATGGCGCTCGGCCTCTTGCCGCTCCTCCTCGTCGCTGGACCGGCGGTAGCGTTCTATGGCCGCTTCCACCTTGTCGGAGGATACGGAGAACTCGCGGGCCAGAATGGTGAGGAAGCGGCGCTTTCCCTGCTGATCGAGTTCCAGATAGCTGCGGCCCAATTGCGCCGCACGCGCCCGCGCCGAAACCTCGCCGCCGCGCGCTTCCAGGCAATCGCGCATGAGCTTGCGCAGCGCCTTCGTCTCGGCCGTGCCGCTGTCGGATACGCTCAGACCGACGGTGCGTGCGGCGCTGCCAGCGATATCGCGCCAGGCACTCCGCAGGTTGTCGAGCGCGCGGTCAAAAAAGCCTTCCTCGTTCGTGGTTTCGCTCATTCGGCTGCTGCCCGTCCCTTCGTGGTCGGCGCAAATCCGGACATGCGTCGTCTAGCGGTTCAGACCGCCGGGCCCATCAGGGCCTCGGGCAGCCAGAGCGCCAATTGCGGAAAGATGCAGAGCAACACGATCGCCACAACCATACACAGCATGAACGGCAAAGCGCCCCACAGAATCGTCGGCAATCGCACATCCGGCGCGATGCCGTTTATTACATAGAGATTGAGGCCGACAGGTGGCGTGATCAGGCCGATTTCCAGATTGATCGTCATCATGACCGCGAACCAGATGGGGTCGTAGCCGAGCTCTGTGATGATCGGCAGCAGCGTCGGTGCTGTCATAAGAATAACGGCTACCGGCGGCAGGAAGAAGCCGGCGACCAGCAAAAAGATGTTGATGAAGAGCAGCAGCACATACGGGCTGACATCGAGCACGGCGATCCATTCCGCCAGCGACTGCGTGATGAACAGCGAGGACATCATGTAGCTGAACAACTCGGCGGCGGCGATGATCATGAGAATCATCACCGACTCCTTCATGGAGTCGCGGAATATTCGCCATAGCTGCTTGCCCTTGCGCACCCGGTAGATCACGACCACCAGCGCAAGACACATCAGCGCGCCGACGCCGGCGGCCTCGGACGGGGTGGCGACGCCCCCATAGAGGACGTAGAGGATACCGACGATGATCAGCAGGAATGGGCCGACCTTCGGCAGCATCACGATCTTGTCCCGCAGGGAATAGCTGACCCCCGGATCGACGAACTTGTAGCCCTTGCGCCGTGCGTCGAAGAGCCCCCAGGCGATGAACAGGAGCATCAGCATGACGCCCGGGATAAGCCCGGCGATGAACAGGCGGCCGATCGACGTCTCCGTGGCGATGCCATAGACGATCATGGTGATCGACGGCGGAATGAGAATTCCAAGCGTGCCGCCGGCCGCGATCGAGCCCGTCGCCACCGAGGCCGGGTAGCCGCGCTGGCGCATCTCGGGGATGCCCATCTTGCCGATCGCCGCGCAGGTCGCGGGCGACGAGCCCGACAGCGCGGCAAAAATGCCGCAAGCACCGATGTTCGAGGCCATAAGGCCGCCCGGCACCTTGTAGAGCCAGCGGTCGAGCGCCTCGTAAAGGTCCGCCCCGGCGCGCGAGGATGCAATCGCCCCGCCCATGAGAATGAACATCGGGATCGACAGCAGCGCAAAGCTGTCCAGCCCGCCGAAGAAGACATCGGGCACGAATTCCAGCGCGAAGAATCCGTCGTAGTAGACCAGGAAGATGAGTGAAACGAGGCCAAGCGCGAAGGCCACGGGAATGCCCAAAAGCAACATGACGATGGTAACCGCGGCGATCAGGGCTCCGAGTTCCAGTTCGCTCATGGCCTAACCTCTCGATTCGCCGGCTTCCGGCGATTCCGGGGCAACGCCGGTCTCCACCAAGGCATCCTCGACCTCCAGGCGGGCTGCGGCGAAGGGCTGGTCCCTGCCGGTCAGGAGCGCCAGGATATCGGCCAGATACTGCAGGGCCGTCAGGCCGAAGCCCAAGGGTATCGAAGCGTAGGGCACCCAAAGCGGCGGCGCCCAGACGGTCTCCGCGCGCCAGTCGTTCGCCCAGGATTCGTGCCAGAAGGTATATCCGTAATAGGTCAGCACCGCGCAGAACAGGAACGAGGCCCCGGAGGCGAACAGCGCCAGCGCCATTTTGCTGCGTTTGCCCAGATATAGCGGAAGCAGGTCGACGTTCACGTGGCCCCTGTGCAGGAGTACGTAGGGACTGCCCAGGAGGGTGGCGCCGATGACGGAAAACGTGACGAACTCATGCTGCCAGATCGCGCTTTCGTTCAGCACGTAGCGAACGAAAACCAGGTGGCACACGGCCGACACGGCCGCCAGGAGCAACGCGGCCGAGATGATTCCCATAAGCCGGGATAGCCGCCAGATCCAAGTGACGAAGAGCTCCATCGCCGTTCCTCCGCCGCAGAAACCCTGTCGAGAAGCCGGGAGCCTATTCGGGGTTGCGGCCGCCAGCCGAATGCCGACCGGCGGCCGAACCCGCGAACGTCAACGCGTGTCGCCAGGTCTGCGCACGCCTAGTCGACAGACAGCGCCTTTTCGATCAGCGCATCGCCGCCCTCGACGTTTTCGGAAAATTTCTTGTAGGAGGACTGCTTGGCGACCTTGATCCACTGATCGTACTGGTCCTTGGTCATGTTGACGACCTTCACGCCGGCCTTCTTGTACGTGTCGACCAGGGTCTGGTCGAGACCCTTGGCTTTCTCGAAGAAGAACTCCTCGGCCTTCTTTCCGGCCTCCATCAGGGCGTTCTGCTGCTCTTCGTTCAGGCTTTCGAACGAGCGCTTCGACATCAGGATCGGCTCGTACATGAACCACAGCGCGTACTCGCCCGGCGGCGTCAGGCAGCTCGACTGCTCGTAGATGCGGTAGCTGACGAGCGAACCCGAAGACGTGTTGGCGCCGTCGAGCACGCCGGTCTGCATCGCGGAATAGATTTCCGAGCTCGGCATCGAATTGATCGAGGAGCCGGCCTCGGCCAGCATCTGCTCGAACGCAGGACCGGCCGCGCGCATCACCTTGCCGGTGACGCTGTCAGGCGTGGTGACGCAGAAGTCCTTGCCCACGAAGCCGCCGGCCAGCCAGGCGTCGGAAAGCACCACGACGCCGGCCTCGTCGATGATCTTCTTGATGTCGGACATGAACTCGGAGGAATTCAGGCGCTTGGCGTGATCGTGGTTCTTCACGAGACCGGGCATAAGAGTGGAAGAGAACTGCGGATGACGCCCCGACGCGTAATCCAGGGGAAAGGCCGAGATATCCAACTGGCCTTTCGTCATCGCGTCCCACTGCTGCTTCGGCTTGAACAGCGAAGCGCTGGGATAGACCCGCACTTCGAGGTCGACGCCGGCCTTCTCCACCTCTTCCTTGATGATCTCCACCATCTTGCCGCGCACGTCTTCCTGCGGCCACTGGTGGGAAGCACGCAGACGTTCGGCCGATGCCGTGGACGCCATGGATGCTGCGGCCACCAGGGCCGTGCCGGCAATTACGTAGCTGAGCGCTTTCATTGTCCTCTTGTCCTCCCTGAATGTTCGCTCCGACGGTTCGTCCGCGGAGCCTTCGTCTCTTAACAAATGCATTTCTTCGCATGTATGCCTAGCCCCAAAAGCCCGTTTTTTGCTTTTGATTGTGTTGCGTGTGGAATTCTCCCCGCGTTAGCGGGGCGCGCGCTGGAGATCCGGCGCAGCAACTTGCGATTCTTCGCGCGAGGCTTCAAATTCCAGCTGACCGGTCGCTTTGACACCAGACACTCTTCGATACGAAGACCCGACGAAATGAACCAGAACCTCTATGCGCTCCTGCGCGAGCGTTTTCCCGAAGACCGCAGCCAGCCCGTGATCGAGCGCGCCGACGGCACCCGCATCTCCTATGACGAGATGGAGGCAGAGGCGGGCAGGATCGCCGCGCTCCTCGGGCAGCTCGGCGTGCAGAAGGGCGACCGGGTCGCGGTGCAGGTCGACAAGTCGCCTGAGAACCTGTTCCTCTATCTCGGCACGCTCATGGCCGGCGGCGTCTATCTGCCGCTCAATACCGCTTATCAGAAGGGCGAAATCTCCTACTTCCTGGGCGATGCCAAACCGCGGGTCATGGTCTGCCGGCCGGAAACGCGCGAGAGCATCGAAGCCGTCGCCGCAGAGGCCGGTGTCGATCATGTGCTCACGCTGGACGCCGCCGGCGGCGGCAGCCTGAGCGAGCAGGCGCGCGAATGCGAGCCGATGACCCGGATCGTGGAGTGCGACGCCGACGACCTTGCGGCCATCTGCTACACCTCCGGCACGACCGGCCGCTCGAAAGGCGCGATGATCACGCATCGCAACCTGTCCTCCAACGCCTTCGCGCTGCACCGTATCTGGGGCTTCGAGCAAGGAGACGTGCTGCTGCACGCGCTCCCGATCTTCC
>JAWVYK010000149.1:0-7112 GCA_033722755.1 Rhodovibrionaceae bacterium
GCAAATCTGTGGCCCTGCCATATGCGCTGCGGCGTGCGGCCGACGGATTACCCCATTGAGCGATGCTTGCACGGCGCAATCGCCTCCGCGTGGCGGCGCGCGCAAAGAGCTTCCATGCAAGGCATTGAAATCGCACAGAAATTGGCCGGACACAGGCCGGTCACAATGCCCCAGGGCCTGTAACATCTTTGATCCTGTCTGCACCCGGCGGCCAGGTTTCGGCGCGCCAAGGCCCGGTCGCGTCTGAGATGTCAGCGGGAATTCCAGAAAATCGCCCGACGGCTCAGCGCCCGACGGCTCAGCGCCCGACCGCTCAGAGCCCGACCGCTCAGAGCCCGGCGCGATCAGTCCTTCCCGGCACCGCGGTGTGCCTCCGCCGTGGCATCATCGAGGAAGTCGTCCGCCTCGGCCATGGTGCGGCTGACCAACGCGCCCAGGAGCGACAGCACCAGTATGACGCCCACCAGAAAGGCCGGACCGACGATCTGTGCGACGATGCCCAGGGCGCCGAATACCAGTGCGAGAACGCCGATGGCGGTGTTGGCAAAGGCGACGTAGAGCGGCCTGTCGTCCTTCGGCGCCGCGTCCACGAGATAGGTCTTGCGGCCCAGGCGCACGCCCTGCTCGGCCAGCCCGAGGAGGACGAAAACCACGGCGTAGACGGCCGGCCATCCCTGCAGGGCGGGTACGGCGTGTATGACGAGCGCAAGGGCTGCCGCGCCAGCGCCCACCAGGCCCGCCAGCGCCAATACGCTGCGGCTGGAGGCATCGGCGAACCTGCCCCAGAACGGCGAGGAGACGATATTGGCCAGACCGATCGCCAGCACGAACACAGCCAGGCCTGAGACCGACTGGCCGTAGATCGCCTGCGCATGGAGGGCATAAAACGGCGTCGCCAGCTCGACGGCCAGCAGCAACGCGCGTGCGCTGAGGAACGTACGGAAGGCCGGCACTTGCCTCACGAACGCGAAGCCGCGCTTCGTCTCCGCCACCAGGTTGCGGCCGCCTTCCGTGGCACCTGGCAGCTCCTCGATGGCCGCGAAGAACAGTGCCCCGGCCACCCACAGGCCGGCCGCCACGCCAACAAGCAGCAGGAGCGGCCACAACGCCTCGCCGCCCAGGCCCGCGCGCATCGCCACGGCCGCGGCCAGGGTCAGCGCCCCGCCGATCGCCGCGCGATTGGACAGAAGGCGCCCGCGCCGGCCCTTGGGCACGGTCTTGCCCATTACGTCCTGGAACGCCACCGAGCCCACGCCGGAGGCGATCGAGAAGAGCGCCATAAGCACGAGAATCGCCAAGCCCGCGGCCAGCGGCGGCAGAAACAGCGCGGCCGGGATCATCAGCGCCAGCGCGACGGCCTGGCTGAGTCCGGCGGCGACCCAGAAGACCTTGCGCCGGGCGGCCGCACGGATGCGCGCCGCCACGGCCATCTGCGGCACCAAGGAGCCGGCCTGCTTGATCGGCAGTAGATAGGTGGCGATCACCGCCGGCGCGCCCAGCGCCCCGAGCAGCCAGGGCAGAACCAGACCGGGACTCGCGAGCTGCTCGGCCAGCTTCGTGCAGGCCCCGTTGGCCACGTTCAGCACGAAATTCTTCGGCACCGCGGTGCAGGCGGACTCGGGGATCGCCTCGCAGGCTCGCTCGCGCGCGTCCTCGCCGCTCAGAAGCTCGTAGGCGCGTTCGAGCCGGCTCTCCGCCGCTTTGTCCCCGGCCGTTGCGTCGCTGCGTTCCGCCACCACTGTCTCAGTCCTTTCGGCTCCGGCCCGTCGAACCGCAAGGGGCCGGCGTTGTCGTGCCAAACGCGACGCACCGCAGGGCGCCATGCCGCCCGCGCCTCGCCAAGGTGTTCAGTGCACGCGTATGATCGGGTTGCGCGACAACATAGCGCCGAATGCGGGCTCGGCCATAGAGTTATGGCTGACATCCCCCACGTCCGAGACTGGAGCTCTGCCGATGGAAATCTTGGGCCTCGACCATATCAACATCCGCACCCCGGATTTGGAAAGCGCGCGGCGCTTCTACTGCCAGGTGCTCGGGCTCGAGGACGGCTTTCGCCCACCCTTCCCGGCGCCCGGTGCCTGGCTCTACGCCGGCGGCCGCCCGGTGGTGCATCTGGTGGAGACCGACCGGCCCGAAGACACGCCAACGGGCCGTTTCAACCACGTCGCCTTCGCCGCCACGGGTTTCCACGAAACGCTCGCCGCCTTGGACGCAAACGCCATCGCCTACCGGGTGGCCGAAGTGCCTGGAAGCCCGGTCCGGCAGATCTTCGTGACCGATCCGGACGGGATCACAGTCGAGCTCAACTTTGCCAGTGAGACATGAGCCGATTGCCGGGACGGGGCGAACTTGTTGTCCTTGCAGACGTAAAGCATAACTGGGACTCGTATGCGGCACCCGGCGGCGCGTTCTGCGCCGCTCCGCTGGTCCACACCGAGAAGGGAGCTCGAACATGGCCGAGGGCAGCGCCCAATTTCACGAAGACCCGAAGGACCTGAAGCAGAAAACCATAGAGCGCCACCGCGCCGTCGTCTCTCTGATGGAGGAGCTCGAGGCGGTCGACTGGTACGACCAACGCGTCGACGCGAGCAAGGACGAAGAACTGCGTGTCATTCTGGCCCACAATCGGGACGAGGAGATGGAGCACGCGGCCATGGTGCTGGAATGGCTGCGCCGCAACAGTTCGGTGATGGACGAACAACTGCGCGAGTACCTGTTCAAGGACGGTCCGATCATCGATTCCAACCACGGGGGCGGGCACGACCACGACGGCGCAGAGCAGAACGACGGATCGCTCAATATCGGCAGCCTGCGGGAGGACTGATCTATGAACCATCTGCTGCGACATCTTGCGCCGATCACCGAGGAAGCCTGGGCGGAGATCGAGGAGGACGCGACCCGCGCGCTGAAGACGACGCTGGCGGGGCGCAAGCTCGTGGATTTCAAGGGGCCGCTTGGCTGGGACTGCGATTCCGTCCAGACCGGCCGCTCCAAGGCCCTGAAGAAGGCGCCGCAGAAGTCCGTGAAGGGCCGCCTGCGCGAGGTGCAGCCACTGTGCGAGCTGCGCGTTGCCTTCACTCTGTCGCTGAGCGAGCTCGAATCGATCTCGCGCGGCGCCGAGGACGCGGAACTCGGCCCCGTGATCGATGCCGCGCGCGCCATCGCCATGGCGGAGGATGCCGCCATCTTCCACGGTTTTGCCGAGGCCGGCATCGTCGGCATCTGCGACGGGGCGGAGGCCGGGCCGGTCAGCCTCAGTACCGACTACCTCAAGTATCCGACGGCCGTGACCGAGGCGCTCAGACTGTTGCGCGAGGCAGGCGTCGGCGGCCCGTACGGCATCGCGCTGGGACCGCGCTGCTTCAAGGGGCTGCAGGAAACGACGCGCGACGGCTATCCAGTGATGGACCATGTGCGCCAACTCGTCGACGGGCCGCTCGTGTGGGCCCCGGCGGTCGACGGCGCCGTGGTCATGAGTTTGCGCGGCGGCGACTACGAGCTTTCGGTCGGTCAGGACCTGTCGATCGGCTACACCAGCATGGAGGGCGACAAGGTCAACCTCTACATCGAGGAGAGCTTCACCTTCCGCAACCTCACCCCGGAGGCGGGGGTCCCGCTGGTCTACGGCAAGAAGTGACGGAGGGCCGGGCTACTCGACCAGCAGCTTGACCGCGCCAAGACCCTCGAAGCGCGCCTCGGCCTTTTGGCCCGCCTGAAGGAAGGGCACGCCCGTGACCACGCCCGTGGTGATCACCTCGCCCGCCTTCAGGTGCAGGCCCTCGGACGGCAGCGCGTTGGCCAGCCAGGCCACCACCTCCATGGCGCCGCCCAGGGCGTTCTCGCCCTTGCCCTCGCTGTGGAACTTGCCGTCCACGTCGAGCTTAACTTCGAGGCCGGGGAGGTCGAGCCCCCGCCAGTCGTCGTTGCCCTCTCCCAAGACAAGGCAGCCGTGCACGCCGTTGTCGGCGGCCAGCGCGAATAGGCCGACGCGCGTCCAGGCTTCGCCATAGGCGCTGCACACCACCTCCATCGCCGGATGCAGGCGGGCCGTCGCCTCGGCGACCTCCTCTGCGCTATAGGCCTTTTCGCGCGGCGGCAGATCGTTCGCCAGCACGACGGCAATTTCCGGCTCTGCCGCTACGAAGATGAAATCTGCGGCCCGCAGTTTCGCCGGCGAGTGGCGGAGCGACTCCTCTGTCACCGTCCCCCACACGGGCGCATCGGCGTTCAGCATCTCCTGCGCCAGCTTGCTGGTCAGTCCGACCTTGTAGCCCACAGGCTTTGCCCCGCTCGCAGCGACGAAGGCGCGTTGCACGGCGTACGCCTCTGCAAGATTGGCGGGTTTCAGCCGGCCGGGCAGCGCCTCGATGGGCTGGAGGGCGCGCCGGGCTTCGCGCAGCAGTCGGGCGGTCTGTTCGGCGAACGGCACCGCCTGCGTGGTTTCGCCCGGCGGCCCGCGGCCGGCCAGCCCACTCATTGCGCGGCCTGCTGCTGGGCGGCGATGACGCGTTCGGCAAGCTTGCCTGTCAGCTCCTGCAGATGGTCGAAGCGGGATTCGAACATGCCGATGCCGAGCGTCAGCGACCGAAGCTCGAGGATCAGATCGTGAATCTCCGACTGCGGCATGTAGGCCTTCAGCTCGTCCCAGCCTTCCCAGCCTTCCTTGCCGGCAAAGCCGAGTATCTGGCCCCGGCGGGTGCTCACCAGGCCGTGGATCTTGTTGGTGAAATCATTGGGCACCGCAATCGAGACCTCGAAGATCGGCTCCAGCAGCACCGGCTCGCACTCCGGCAGCGATTCCTGAATGGCGATGCGTCCGGCTGTCTTGAAGGCCTGGTCGGAGCTGTCGACGCTGTGATGCTGACCATCGAAAAGCGTCACTTCCAGATCGACGACCGGGAAGCCCAGCGGTCCGCGCTCCATGCCCTCCTTCACGCCGGCCTCGACGGCCGGGATATACTGCTTGGGCACCGCCCCGCCCACGATCTTGTTGTGAAACTCGAAGCCTGCGCCGCGCGGCAAGGGCGACACTTCGACATGGATGTCGGCGAACTGCCCGTGGCCGCCGGTCTGGCGTTTGAAGCGCGCGTGCTTCTTGGTGCCGCGGCGGATGGTCTCCAGATAGGCCGTCTGCGGCGGCAATACGTTGACCTCGACGTTGTAGCGGGTCTTCAGCCGCTCGGCGGCGATCTGCAGGTGGATGTCGCCCTGGCCCCATAGCAGAAGCTGCCCGGTCTCTTGGTCGTGCTCGACGACGAGCGAGGGGTCTTCCTCCTGCAGACGCTGCATGGAGGCGGAGAGTTTGACCTCGTCCTGCCGGTTTTCCGGCGCCAGGGCGCGGGCATAGACCGGCGACAGCGGATCCGGCCACAGCATGCCGGAATCCTTCGCGCCGCCCTTCTCCGTCACCAGGTCGCCGGTTTGCAGGTCATCCATACGGCCCATCCCGACCACGTCGCCGGTCTCGGCCTGCGCGAGCTTCTCCTGCTCTTGGCCTTTGAGACGGTAAATGCCGGAGAGCCTATGCCCGCCGATCTGCGTGCCGTCCTTCAGAGGCCCGCGCCAGATTCGGGCGATGGAGAGCTTGCCGCTGTGCGGCAGGTGCAGCGTCTTGACGACGCTGGCGGCAAAGCCGGTGCCCTCGGGCAGGCCCAGGCGCGCGGCCGTCATCTCCGGGCCCGGCGCGTCGTGGCGCAGCGCCTTCCACAGCCGCGTGACGCCGGCGTCCTGCTCGGCGGCGCCCAGCAACACCGGGACGATCAGGTCGTCGGCCAGGTCCTTGGCGATCTGGGCGTAGATCTCCTCCGCCGGCGGCTGCACATCCTCCAGCAGCTGTTCCAGCAGCGTGTCGTCGAAGTCGGCCAGGGATTCCAGCAGCTCCTGGCGGGCTTCGTCCTCCCTGTCCTTGGCATCGTCAGGCAACTGGATCAGGTCCGAGGGCTTGCCGGGCTGGTAGCGATAGGCGCGCTCGCTGACGAGGTCGACGTAGCCGGTGACGCTTTCGCCCTCGCGGATCGGCACCTGGCGCAGGACCAGCGGCCGCTGCGAGACGCCCTGCAGCGCCGAGAGAATGTCGCGCGCACGCATCGGCCCGGCCCGGTCCATCTTGTTGACGAAAATCATGTGCGGAATCTGGTACTCGTCCAGGAAGCGCAGCAGCGGCCCCAGGGTCAGCGCCTTGTCAGGCTCGGGCTCCGCGACGACAACGGCGACGTCCGCCGCCATCAGCGCGTTGCGCGCATCCTGCGCCAGTTCCACCGAGCCCGGGCAGTCTATAAAGGACCATCGCTCGCCCAGGTATTCGGCGCTTGCGAAATTCGGCTCCACGCTCATGGTCCTCGCCCGCGCTTCCGGCGTGGCGTCGCCCAGCGTGGTGCCGTCTTTTACAGTGCCCTGTCGATGGATCGCGCCGGCCGTCGCCAGAAGGGCCTCGAGCAGCGTCGTCTTGCCGCTCATGTAGGACCCCACCAGAACGGCGCAGCGCGGCGGTGAAGCCGGCTTATCGGTCATGTTCGTCCTCCCGTTGGCGCCGCGGATGCTTGCCGCTCCGCGGCCGCTTTTGTCATTCTTGAGGGAGGCGCCGTCCCACCGCGCGCGTATGTTCGGCGAGAGGCCGTTTCCGAAGCACCCCCAGGACGCATCGTCGGCCCTGGTGCACCCGCAAAGCACCTCCCCATACATTCATGTTTTCAGAGGCCGAGGGCCGCTGGCAACCCAAAAGCGCATGCGCCTTCGACAAGGTCCGGCCGCGGGCCTCGTCCATTGCGGCCTATCGTGCTCCCGGTCAGGACGAGGGAGCACCGTTCGCGTTGTGCGCCAGGGCCTCATAGACCCCGCGCGATACCGGTGTCTCGACGCCATGCTCGGCGCCCAGGCGGACGACGGCGCCGGTGAGCCAGTCGAGCTCCGTACGGCGGCCGTGCTCCATGTCGACGAGCATGGAGGATTTCATCGCCGCGGGCAGGCCGGTGGCGAAATCGATCGTCTTCCTCTCGAAGTCCTCGGGCAACTGAACGCCCATGGCGCGTCCGACGGCCGCGGCCTCGTGCACCATCGTCTGGAACCGCTCCCAGGCCGTGGGGTCCTGCCTGACCCCGCCAATGGGCGCGCGC
>JAWVYK010000150.1:0-7088 GCA_033722755.1 Rhodovibrionaceae bacterium
CCGAGGCCCGGGCTTTCCTCGTGCTCGCGCCCGCGCGCGGCCATGAGCTGCATGCCAACGCAGATGCCGAGGAACGGCCGGGCCTGCGCGATCACCGCCCATTCCAGCGCGTCGCGCATGTGCTGCAGGGCATTCAGGCCGCGAAAGCAGTCCGCGAAGGCGCCGACGCCCGGCAGGACCACCCGGTCCGCAGCGGCGACGGCCTTTGGGTCGGAGGTGATCTCCACCTGCAGGTCGCTGCCGCTGTCCCGCGCCGCGCGCTCGAACGCCTTGGCGGCGGAGCGCAGGTTGCCGGAGCCATAGTCGATGATCGCGAGGCGTTCCATCAGTACCGCGTTTGCGCACCCTCGAAGGGCGCGGAGTGTCATGTGAGCGCCGAAGCCGAAAGCGCGGCGCCGGCTAGAGGCTGCCCTTGGTGGAGGGAACCGCATCCGCCTTGCGCGGATCGATCTCGATCGCCTGCCGCAACGCCCGCGCCAGGGCCTTGAAGCAGGATTCGATGATGTGGTGGCTGTTGTCGCCATAAAGGTTTTCCACATGCAGCGTGATCCCGGCGTGCTGCGCGAAGGCCTGGAACCATTCCTTGAACAGTTCGGTATCCATGTCGCCCAGCTTGTCCCGGGTGAAGGCCACCTTCCAGATCAGATAGGGCCGGTTGGAGACGTCGAGCGCCACGCGCGAGAGCGTCTCGTCCATCGCCACGTAGGCATGGCCGTAGCGCGTGATGCCCTTGCGGTCGCCCAGCGCTTCGGCCACCGCCTGGCCGAGGACGATGCCGCTGTCTTCGGTCATGTGGTGATAGTCGATGTGCAGGTCGCCTTCGCCGCGCAGCGTGATGTCGATCAGGCTGTGCCGGGAGAGCTGCTCCAGCATGTGGTCGAGAAACCCGATGCCGGTGTCGATGTCATAGCGGCCCTGGCCGTCCAGCGCGATGCTGGAGGTGATCCCGGTCTCCTTGGTTCTGCGCTCGATGCTGGCTTCACGCATCGGCCCTCGTGCTCCAGTGATTGTATGGCGCATGCCTTCGGCGGGACGGCATTGGCGCCGGGGATGGACGCTTCCAGAAATTCGTATGGGAATCGCCGCGTCTTTTAGCAGGAAGGCCGCCGGGGGGCTAGAGGGTCGTTGCGCGCTGCGCTGGCAGATTCTTGTCCCCTTGAATCTCCCTTGGGTTGATTTGGCCGTATATTCATAGTATCAAACTGGAAAAGAACAAAGGGGGGACAAAATGATGTTGCGCTTTTCGTGGATTTCCGCCATAGGCCTCGCCGCCATGATAACAGCGAGCTGCGGTGGACGTCTAAGGTACAGGTTCAAGAGCCGCCGCAAAGTCAAGCGGAAGAACCTGCAAACATGCCGCAACGAACGGAGTTGGCCAGCATCAAGCTTGATCGCGTGCGATTTAACATTCGCCGCGGCACATTGATCGGCGGCTACCGCGACAATTACATCCCGTGCCGAGCGAGAACGGATAAAATCCAATGGAACCGTGGTCGCGTTACATTGCGCGATGTGGAATTGAATAGCCTCTTTTTCGAAGAAATGGATGCGGCGGGCTTCAATGTTGTAGGCGATCCGAGCGAATTGTTTGCCGACCGCGACGAAGTCGCGCCGGACTATCTGATCGGAGCCGAGGTCGAAGAAATCAAAATGGACATCTGCGACCATGTCCACTGGTGGACCGAGCGGCATATCGATCAGCAAAGTGGTAAGGCATCTTTGAGTGTCTCTTGGCAAATCTTCTCGCCGCTGCGTGACAAAGTCGTTTACCAGACCGTTACCCAGGGTTTCGCGCAAACAGAAGAGCCGCAACACGATGGAGAAATCCTTCTCCTTACAGAAGCGTTCGCCGATGCTATTGCCTCACTTGCGAACGACCGCGAACTGATCGCGTGGCTCCAAGGAAGTCCGGCTTACGAGCTTACGCCGAAACATACGGACACCATGACCGTGCCGCTCGTGCCCATTGGCACGCAACCAATCGAAGAGCGCATTGAAGACATCCGGCAAAGCGTCGTGACCATCACCGACGGGCTGGGCCACGGCTCGGGCTTCTTCATTTCGCCGCGGCACGTGGTGACCAACCATCATGTGGTGCGCGGCCGGGACAGAGTGCGGATTTCCACCGTCACCGGCGCCGAGCATCTGGCCGAGGTCATTCGAACCCACCCGGAGCGCGACGTGGCGCTGCTCGTCGTGGAAAACCGCGGGTTCCGACCGCTGGCGATCCGCGAAAAGCCATTGTCCATCGCCGAAGAAGTCTACGCGGTGGGCACGCCGCTCGATGCCTCGCTGGGCGCCACGGTCACCAAGGGGATCGTCAGCGCGCTGCGGGCGAACCGCTTCGGGCTGCCGGATATCCAGGCCGATGTCGATATCCAGCCCGGCAACAGCGGCGGGCCTCTGCTCGACAAGCACGGCAACGTGGTCGGGATCAGCTATGCCGGCGTGCAGAACGCGGGGACTTCGATCGGCGTGAATTTCTTCGTGCCGATCGGCGACGGACTTGACCATCTTGGCGTGGAAGTCGAGTAGCAGCGCACCAGGCGGGCCCGGCAACGCCGCCGCGCCTTAACGCTTGAACGCTCGCGGGCTTTCGCCCATTTGTCTGGGCATGTCAGCCCGCGACTCTTTCTCCGCGCCGACGGCCTCCGATGCGCCCAGTTGGCATGGCACCACCATCATTTCCGTGCGCAAGGGCGGAAAGGTGGTGATCGCCGGCGACGGTCAGGTGACCGTCGGCCCGACCATCATGAAGTCCAACGCGCGCAAGGTGCGCCGCCTCGGACCCAAGGGCGAGGTGATCGCCGGTTTTGCCGGCGCCACCGCCGATGCCTTCGCGCTTTTCGAGCGCCTGGAAGGCAAGCTCGAGCAGCATCCCGGCCAGCTTGCGCGGGCCTGTGTGGAGCTCGCCAAGGATTGGCGCACCGACCGCTATCTGCGGCGCCTGGAGGCGATGATGGCCGTGGCCGACGCACGCAGCTCGCTGGTGCTGACCGGACAGGGCGATGTGCTGGAGCCGGAGGACGGCCTGATCGGCATCGGCTCCGGCGGCTCCTTCGCGCTGGCCGCAGCGCGCGCGCTTTCCGAGCTGCCCGACCACGACGCCGAAGCAATCGCCCGGAAAGCCATGGAGATCGCCGCACAGATCTGCATCTACACCAACGAAGCCGTCGTTCTCGAAACCCTCGACGCCGAGTAAGCAAGCCCATGTCGACTTCCCCCTCGCAATCCTCCTCTGGCGACGTGCCCACCAGCGCCGACCAGGCCGAAGCGCGCGCCCGCGCCGAAGCCCAGGCCGCCGCCGGGGCGTTCTCCCCGCGCGAAATCGTCTCCGAGCTGGACCGCTTCATCGTCGGCCAGAACGACGCCAAGCGCGCCGTGGCCATCGCCCTCAGGAACCGTTGGCGCCGGCAGCAGCTGCCGGAGGCGCTGCGCGAGGAGGTGCTGCCCAAGAACATCCTGATGATCGGGCCCACCGGCGTCGGCAAGACCGAGATCGCCCGGCGCCTGGCCAAGCTCGCCCGCGCGCCCTTCCTCAAGGTGGAGGCCACCAAGTTCACCGAGGTCGGCTATGTCGGCCGCGACGTCGAGCAGATCGTGCGCGACCTGGTCGAGATCGCCATCACCATGACCCGCGAGCGCCTGCGCAAGGACGTTCGCGCGCATGCCGAGCTGAATGCCGAGGAGCGGCTGCTCGATTCCCTGGTGGGAGAGAACGCCCAGGCCGAGACCCGCAGCAAGTTCCGCACCATGCTGCGCCGGGGCGACCTCGACGAGCGCGAGGTCGAAGTGCAGGTCGCCGATCAGGGGGGCATGCAGCTTCCCACCATGGACATCCCCGGCATGCCCGGCGCCCAGATGGGGATGGTCAACCTGAACGACATCTTCGGCAAAGCCTTCGGCGGGCGCACCAAGAAGCGCCGCATGAAGGTGGCCGATGCGTTGCACCTGCTGATCGAGGAGGAGAGCGACAATCTGCTGGATCAGGAGATGGTGACCACCGAGGCGATTACCCTGGTCGAGCAGAACGGCATCGTCTTCCTGGACGAGATCGACAAGATCACGGCGCGCGCCGAGCGCGGCGGCGCGGACGTCAGCCGCGAGGGCGTGCAGCGCGACCTGCTGCCGCTGATCGAAGGCACGACGGTGGCGACCAAGCACGGCTCGGTGAAGACCGACCACATTCTTTTCATCGCCTCGGGGGCGTTCCACCTGTCGAAGCCCTCCGACATGCTGCCGGAGCTGCAGGGCCGTCTGCCGATCCGCGTAGAGCTGGCGGCGCTTACCCGTGACGACTTCAAGCGCATTCTGACGGAGCCCGAGAACAGCCTCATCAAGCAGTATCGGGCGCTGATCGGCACCGAGGACGTGACGCTGGACTTCACCGACGGCGCCGTCGATTCGCTGGCCGATCTGGCGGCGGAGATCAACGCCTCGGTGGAGAATATCGGCGCGCGGCGGCTGCACACCGTGCTGGAGAAGCTGCTGGACGAGATCTCCTTCACAGCCACCGACCGCGGCGGCGAGACCGTCACCATCGACGCCGACTACGTGCACGAGCGCGTGGCGCCGCTGGCCAAGGACACGGACCTCTCGAAGTTCATCCTCTAGCTCGGCCACTGTGGGCCGAATTCGACCTGCCGAGCAAGTCCTGCGCCAATCTGCTGCGCATGTGGACGCAGACCTGAGGCCGGTTCACGCCCCCGCCTGCCAGACGACGGGCCAGAGTTCGCTGTCCAGCGGACCGCCGGGGGCAATGTCGGGCAGGGGCGGCATCTCCTGTATGCCCGCGCGCGGGTGGAAGACGGCGTCGTCGCCGGCCCATCGCGTCACGTAGGCGCGCCGGCGGCGGTCCACGGCCGCATTGCCCGGCGCAGCGTGCACCAGCAGGCCGTGGTGCAGGGTGCAGTCGCCGGGCTCCAGCTCGAACTGGGCGATCTCCAGCTCGCCGCGCAGGGCGTCGATATCCGGCACCGGCGGCAGATCCTCCGTGTACTGGCCGCCGCCGCTGAACGAGGCAGGCAAGTAGCGCTTGCCCCAGAGGTGCGAGCCCTTGACGTACTCCACCGCCCCGGATGGCGCGTCCACCGCGTCCAGCGCGAGCCACAGCGTCGAGATCTGCCAGCCATCGACCGGCCAGTACGGCAGGTCGTGGTGCCAGGGTGTACGCGTCGTCGTGCCGGGCTCCTTGATCAGCCACTGGTCGAAGATGAGGTTCACCTTCCGCGCGCCCATCAGCCGGCCGGCAACTTCGGCCGCGGGAGACGACATGACGAACTCGCGGCAGGCATCAAGGCGCTGCCAGACGAAGGTGTCGTGGAAGAACCGCCCGGCCTCGCCGCGCGCCTCGGCCAACTCCGCCATCAGCTCTCCGGGTTGGGAGAGGCCCAGCTCCGCCTCCTCACGAAGGCGCTCCACCCACTGCGCGTCGAACAGCCCGCGCAGAACCGCCACGCCGTCGCGGCGATAGGTCTCGATCTCTTCCGGCGCGATCGCGCGCAAGGGCCGTTCGGTCATCCAAGGCTCCCGGTGTCGTTCTCCCGCGAAAGTCTAGCCCATCGGCCGCCGGTCGCGCGCTTCAATCCGTCGTGATCTCCGCCATGCCTGCCGTTCTGCCGGGGCGCGCCACCTATACGTACGGGGTAGGCCATCGGCGATGCATACCCCGAAACCTTTGTCGGGTATTTTGTGCTATAGTCCATTGCAGGCGCACCGCCCGGCGGGGCGCTTGGGGGAATCAAGGGGCAGCGCGGCATGAAAGGCTGCGGAGCGGAGCGACGCGGGGATCGCAGACTGGCAGGCGCCATTGCGGCGGCGGCCCTGCTCGTGCTTGGCGGCTGCTCGTCCGGCGCCGAGCGTCAGCAGCAAACGAAGGCAGCAGGCGCACAGCAGCATCGTATGGCCGTCGCCGAGGCGGCCAAGCCGCAGCCCGCGCCGCGCCCGCGCATGGTCGCCGCCTCGCAGGGCTTTCTGCAGTGCGTGCCCTATGCGCGCGGCCTCTCCGGCATCCAGATTCGCGGCGACGCGCACACCTGGTGGGCCAAGGCCGCCGGGCGCTATGCGCGGGGTCGGCAGCCACGGGTGGGCGCTGTGATCGTGCTCAAGACCGGGCGCAACCGCGGCCATATCGCCACCGTCACCGGCATTCTCGACGAGCGCACGGTCATTGCCGAGCACGCCAACTGGCTGAACCGCGGGAAGATTCATCTGGAGACGCCGATCCGCGACGTCTCGCGCGCCGGCGACTGGTCGTCCGTGCGCGTCTGGTATACGCCCGGCGGCGTCTGGGGCCGCAGCGCCTATGCCGTCGAAGGCTTCATCTATCCCGAAACGCTGACCGCCAGCAGCCGGGACTGAACGCGCCGCCGCATTCCTAATCCGCCAGAATGCGCCGCATTTCGGCGATCTTCGCGGGCGTCAGCTCGGCGATGCGCTCCGCCAGCTCGTTGGCCAGCAGCGTGGCGTCCGGCGTCAGGCCGGCGGTGTCGACGGTCACGCGCGGGTCCGACATGGCGGCCACGCGCTGCAGCGCCTCGGCGTCGTCCCAGATGATGCCCATGAACAGGCAAAGCTCGGTGACGAAGCGCGGCGAGGGCCGGCCCCGGTGGCCGTGCTCCAGCGCCGACAGATAGGCCGAGGACACACCCATCCCCTCCGCCATCTGTTTCAGCGTCATGCCGCGCGCGGCGCGGATTTCCCTAAGCTTGCGGCCGAAGGGGGTCATGGGCGGATGCGCCGGAATCGTTAACCGGAAACGGGTTTAGGGCGCCAGCCTAGCGAAGGCCGCGGACAAAAGCCAGCCGGCCGCGCCTAGCCGCCGATCTCCTGCGGGGTCAGGAAGTAGCTCTGGTCGCCGCAGTTGAAGAAATAGGTGTCGTCCTTCGTCAGGCTCTTCGCCGTGTAGACGACCTTCTGGCAGCGCCCGTCGTCGAGCAATTTGGTCGCGCCGGCGCGCAGCAGCTTCACGTCGGCCTCGCTCAGGCCGTATTGCCCGGGCTCGGGAATGGCGGCGCTGGCGATGCGCGGGTCGTCCTTGCTGGGCGCGGTCGGCTTGGTCGTCGGCAGCAGGTAGTTGGCGGACACCC
>JAWVYK010000151.1:0-6935 GCA_033722755.1 Rhodovibrionaceae bacterium
CTAGTCGGTGGCCAAGCAAGCGTTTGGGTGAGAGGTCTGACTTAGCAAAGCGCAGAATGTCGGTTCTCGGCGTCAGCAGCGGATGGAATTTGGCCACTTGCTCGATGTCGGCTTCTAGCCAAATCCGGCCCCTCTAGAGGGACTACGTGGTATCCATTCGCATGGCCGAATTCTCGAACCCTGCAGCATACGAGCTCTGGATGGGGCGGTGGAGCAGGCTGCTGGCGCCGCCGTTCGTCGCCTTTGCCAGCATAACACCCGGCCAACGGGTGCTAGACGTTGGCAGCGGCACCGGTTTGCTCTCCCTGGCTTTGCTGGAATTGGCGGATGCTTCGTTTGTCGTCGGCATAGAGCCTGTCGATGCCTATGTGTCCTACTCTCGCGAGCGGCATTCCGACCGCCGGCTTCGCTTTGAAGTTGGCGATGCACTGGACATTCCCTTCGAGGCAAACAGCTTCGATTCCACGCTGTCCATGCTCATCCTCCAGGAACTGCCGGATGCGCCTTTGGCCCTGAGGGAAATGCGCCGTGTGACGCGGCCAGGTGGCGTTGTCGCCGCATGCCAGTGGGACTTTGCGAAGGCCATGCCAATGCTGACTTTGTTCTGGGAAACGGCCTCGGAAGTTATTGGCGACGAACGCACTCGCCGGGCCGCCGAAGAATGCATGGCCGTCGCCTATCCCGATGACATGGCGATGCAAGGGCTTTGGCAGCAGAGCGGGCTGGTCGATGTGACAACGCGTAACCTAGCCATCCAAATGCACTTCCGCTCGTTCGACGATTATTGGCAACCGTTTTTGAGCAACGTCACCCCGACATCGTCCTTCGCGGCCAGCCTCGACGCCGCGGCCAGAGGCAAAATTCAGGAACGCTTGCGCGACAAGATTTCCATGCTTGCGCCTGCTTCATCGTTCCAACTGGAGGCTCGCGCATGGGCGGTTCGCGGCGTCGAACCATCGCGCTAGTGACTACAACGGAAAAGCAATCGGTAAGATTGCTTCCAAACATCATTCATGGCGAAGTCCCGGCGTCTTCTGCCGGAGGTCATGCGGACGTTCGCGCCGCGGCGCCGCGACCCGGGTTAGAGGCTGCATATAGCTGGAAGCGCCATTATTGGCTTGCTTCGTATCCCGGTGTGATGATCTTCGTATAGATAATCTTCTGGTTTGGAGGCCGCCTTATGGAACGCAAGCTAACGACGATCCTTGCAGCCGACGTCGTTGGCTACAGCCGGCTCATGGGCCGGGACGAGACCGGAACGCTGGGCGCCCTGAAAGCGTTGCACAACGAGGTGGTGGCACCGCTCATCGGCGAACACAAGGGACGAATAATCAAGCTGATGGGCGATGGTTTGTTGGCCGAGTTCGGCAGCGTCGTCGCAGCGGTCGGCTGCGCCGTAGCAATCCAGCAAGGCCTCCGGGCACGCAACGAGGGGGGCGACCCCGAACGCCAGATTCTTCTGCGGATCGGCATCAATCTGGGCGACGTCATCGTTCAAGGCCGAGACATCTATGGCGACGGCGTGAATGTGGCGTCTCGTCTGGAGGCGCTCGCCGAGCCCGGTCGGATTTGCGTGAGCGCTACCGTCGCCGAGCATGTTGGCACGAAGCTGGCCGTTGGCTTCAAGGACCTTGGCGAACAGCGCGTGAAGAACATCGACCGGCCAATCCACGTCTACTGCGTCGAGCCGCTCGGCGAGGCGCCCAACGTCGCGTCGCCGGTTAAAGGCAACGCCACGCTCGGCCTTCCGGACCGCCCTTCGATCGCGGTTCTGCCATTCGACAACATGAGCGGGGACAGCGATCAGGAATACTTTGCCGACGGCATGGTCGAGGACATCATCACCGGGCTCGCGCGCATCAAGTGGCTCTTTGTCATCGCCCGAAATTCCAGCTTCTCCTACAAGGGGAAGTCAGTGAACGTGAAGCAGGTTGGCCGAGAAATGGGCGTGCGATACGTCCTCGAGGGCAGCGTTCGCAAAGCCGCGAACCGCGTGCGCGTGACGGGTCAGTTGATCGAGGCCGAAACCGGCCGCCACATTTGGGCGAACCGCTATGACCGGACGCTCGAGGACATTTTCACGCTCCAGGACGAGCTGACGATGAGCGTGGTGGCGGCCGTCGAGCCAAGCTTGCGCCAGGCTGAAATCGAGCGTGTCAAACGTAAGCGACCCGACAACCTTGACGCGTACGATCAGGTATTGCGTGCCGTGCCGCTGGTCTATCCAGCAATGCCGGATGGCGCTGCAAGCGCGTTGCCGCTGCTCCTCAACGCTCTCGAGGAGGAGCCCGATTACGCATTGGCGCACGGCTTTGCCGCTTGGGCCAATGAGATCGTTTTCGCGCGCGGCGGCGGCCGCGAAGAAAACCGTCTTGGCGCGATCCGGCACGCCGAGAAAGCCATTGCCCATGGCCGCGACGACGCTGTCGCGCTCTCTCTCGGGGGCTTCGTTATGGGCCTCGTCGCGCACGACCGCGAAACCGCCCGCGAGGCCTTCGAGGCCGCGCTCGCCATCAGCCCGAGCTGCGCGCTGACCTACAATCTGGGGAGTGTGGTGTCGGTCCTTGCCGGCCACGGCGAACGCGCCATCGAATGGGGCGAAAAGGCAGTCCGCCTCAGTCCTTCGGACCCGATGAACTATGCCCCGTGGTTCTCGATCACCCTGGGCCATTTCCAGCGGGAAGACTACGAGGCGGCCAGCGCGGCGGCGTACAAGACCTTTCAGGCGAATCCTCATTGGAGCTCGGCTCACTTCCTGCTGGCGGCGACCCACCTGAAGCTTGGACAGGAGGAAAGAGCCAGAGCCGCTGCGAGGCGGGTCCTCGAGTTGGAGCCCGGCTTTACCATCAGCGGCGTCTGTTCCTCCTTTGATATCCATCCATCGCTCGCCGCCCCGCTGAGCCAGGCGCTGAGGCAGGTAGGGCTGCCGGAATAGACCTCGAGCCCGAATTCCGCATCGGGTCACAAGACGCCGTTCGGCATTGACCTCCACTACGTCCGTTATGTGCCCGAGGGCCGACATTGCCTGATCGCTCCCGGGGCGGCGGCGCGTAGCCAAAAGCTGCTCTCGTGCCAGATTCGGCCACAAAGCGCCTTCATGTTAGAATTGTCTGGAGCTTGGCGGAGATGCCGCACTTGCCAGGCTTCTGGTCTAAGCCACTCCGTCGGCCTCGAAATCTTCAGAGACCGGAGTGGACCAATGACCCAGGACAGCACCATCTCGCCGGTACTGGACGTGGCACACAAGACGATTGCGATAGCCGGCTGCGCATCGCTCGTGACCATGGACGAAACAGGCTGGCCTTCCGCAAGAGCGGTTGCCGCCTTTCCACCGGACGAGAATTTCTCCAAGATGGTTATCGCGACGCACCCGGACTCCCGAAAGACCACTCACGTGAAGGCCGACCCACGAGTGCTGCTAAGCTATTTGGAGCTCGAAAATCGCGGCTATGTAACGATCATTGGCCATGCGCATCTCGATGATGATCGTGAGGCGAGGAAAGCTTATTGGACCGACCGTTTTTCCGCGTTCTGGCCTGACGGGCCGGAATCGGATGCATACCAATTGATCGTCGCCGAGCCGGAACGACTGGAAGTCAGGAGCTTTGGGCTCGGTGTAGCGGAAGATCCGACCCGCTGGAGCCCGGTCATTCTGGAAAGGCGCGGGTCAGGCGCATGGGCGAAAAACAATTGATAGTGATGCGCGCGTAGAGGATGGGTTGCAGGCGTGACACCAATGCCTTGCGAGGCGAGCAGCCACATACGAAGGCATCGTAAGCGCCGCTGTCCGCGTCGGGCCAGATCGCGACATTGGACAACCCGGCAGCGCGTATCCGGTCTCGAACTCAATTAGCAGACGGCTTAGGCGGGGCCGGACTGGAAACAGATAGCCAAAATTGACAGCCAAGCCTTCGTTCGGTCTGGCTCCAACGGCGTTACAAGAGCCGTAAAAGACACGGCTCGCTGAACCGAGGAATACGCCGGCAAGACACGCCGTGGGTGGCGTTCGGTATTTCAAGGTGAAGCCAATTCATGCGTTTTGACAACGAACCCGTCGTTGAGAAGGGGTGGGTCTTACGATTCAGAGGGAGCTCAAACCTGTAAGGAGAAAAGCCATGAGAGTACCCAGAAATTTGGCCTCTGCCCTAATCGGAGCGAAATTTAGAGCGCTTACGCTCCTGTCTGTCGGTCTGCTATGCGGCGTCCTAGTTAGTTACGGTTGGGCCGCCGTGTCACCTCCCAGCGAACACAAAGGGCTCCAGGTTGAGACCCTCGGTTTTGTTCCAGAACAGTCTATGTCGGCGCAAGTGGGTCTCGAAGGCCGCATACTCCTGCTGCGAAGAATTACGATCGAACCCGGAGGGCAAATCGCCAAACATAGCGCCGAGTCGACGCCGACCGTCGTATACATGGAAAGTGGCACCTGGATTGAAGGGCGAGAAAGCGGCGAGACCGCGCATTCTGCAGGCGAGACGTTCATCGAGGACAAGGACACCGTCCACTGGTTTTTTAACCGTGGACAGGAGCCCGCTGCCGCACTGGTATGTGACATCAAGCCCGCAAGTTAACAAACACGCTACCGACAGCTCGATGGCCGGAAAGGGTCAAAAGCAGCCGTTTCGAACGCATGGCGCACGTGACTGCTGCCAATCTAACAGTGGACTGTCGGCAAAAGGGCAGGGACCTCACACGCGAGCATGGAGTGTCAATTCTCGGTGGTTGCGTGCCCCCGCAACCAATAAAAACGCCCTTAGCTCAACCAGCTAAGGGCGTTTTGCATGTCCGCGTCCAGGGGCAGTTTGCATGGAGCTTGCACCATGCGCCTAAAGGATCGCGGAATTCTTCCAACGAAGCCGCGAGCGCGGCGCATCGATGCACGCGCGACGCATATCGATGATCTGTTCCGGGGTGTAGCGTTCGCGGCTCATTCTGATGGCCTCCATCAAGCCCGGAATGCGCCAAACCCTCGATCAACCTGGACCATTCTGTCCGGGCGGGGCAGGCCAGGTTTTGCGATCCCGGGGGCAGGAGTGTCACCGCCTTGACACCGATGCGGGCGAGCTCAGGCCGCCGGACGCAACGACGCGGCACGCTTGGACCCGCGTCTGCGGTTTCGGGAGCGCTGCTGCCGGGCCCGCTTGGCTCCGGCGTCGGCACGTGGGCCCTTGGCGTTGGCCGGTGCTTGCTGGGCCTGGCCCGCCGGTGATCCTTCCGCGAGGCTTATGCGGCGGCCGATAAGTTTTTCGATTTCCCGCAGATAGGCTCGCTCCGATGTGTCGCAAAACGAGAGCGCAATACCCTGCGCGCCCGCACGCGCCGTGCGGCCGATGCGATGAACGTAGCTCTCGGCTTCGTTCGGCAATTCGAAGTTGATGACATGAGTGACGCCGTCGACGTCGATCCCGCGCGCTGCAATGTCCGTAGCGACGAGCACGCGCACCTTGCCTTCGCGGAACCCTGCCAGCGCGCGCTGACGCGCGGCCTGGCTTTTGTTGCCGTGGATCGCCTCGGCATTGGTGCCGTTCTTGGCCAGACGCTCCACAACCCTGTTTGCCCGGTGCTTGGTGCGGGAGAATACGATCACACGCGACAGCGCCGGGTCTTTGAGGATTTGAGCCAGCAAAGCAGCCTTGTCCGGGGTCTGCACGTGATAGACCGTCTGCTCAATGAGCTCCACGGGCGTGGCCCGCGGCGTCACCTCGACACGCACGGGATCGTCCAGGATTTGATCGGCCAGGCGCGTGATCTCCGCGGCCATGGTTGCCGAAAAGAGCATCGATTGGCGGCGTTTCGGCAGCGCGGCTACGATGCGTCGCACATCGCGCACGAATCCCATGTCGAGCATCCGGTCCGCTTCGTCGAGCACCAGGGTTTGGATGCGATCCAGCGAGAGCCGCCCCTGGTTCATCAGGTCGATCAACCGGCCTGGCGTGGCGACTACAATGTCGGCCCCGCGTTGCAGTGCGGCGACCTGCGGCCGCTGGCCGACGCCGCCGAAAATGACCGTATGACGCAGGTCGAGATACCGGCCATAGGCCTGGATCTCTTCACCGATCTGGATAGCCAGTTCGCGTGTGGGCGCGAGGATCAGGGCGCGCGGATGCCGCCGCTCGCTGCGGGATCCAGACGTGGCCCCGGCCGCCGAAAGCCGGTGCAGGATCGGCAGGGCGAACGCCGCCGTCTTGCCCGTGCCCGTCTGCGCGATCCCGAGCATGTCGCGGCCCTGGATCAGTTGCGGAATGGCCTGAGCCTGGATTGGCGTCGGATGCACATAGTTTTTCGCATCCAGAGCGCGCCTGATCGGATCGGCCAAGCCGAGGTGGGAGAAAAGTCGGTTCTTCAAGTGAGTCTCCTGATGCGCCCGGGCACCCGTCGCGCGGTATTCGCCGCGGGTTTTCGAGCGTTTCGCCCTTTCCGGGCGCGGCCGGAAAGGGAAAGATGTCTGATGATTGTTCTCGGGAAACGGCGCCACAGGAAAAGCGGCGCATCGCGCAATCGCGAGAAAATAATGTGAAGAATAAATGGGCCGGTTTCAGGCCAATGTCAATCAAATCAAATTTTTTAACTCAGCCGCCGGCTTTCCGCTGCGTCGCCGTTTACGGTGCAACGTAAGCGCGGCGAGGCGTTTATCGGGATCGACCGTCGCGATGTCCGGAACCAGTCGGTAAGTGCTGGTTTTTGCTCGAGGGCAGCGGCCCGACGCCTCGCCGGCCCCCAATCCTGAGGGCCATTTGCGAACAGTGGGTGGTAAAATCATGGGAAAGCCGGCGCCGCCCGACCAACCCTTCGATGTTCACGGGGAGCCAAATGCGGGCGTATCGCCCCGGCGCTTTGCAGCGAGCGTTCGGGGCGATCATTCCCTGATTTCCCAGACGACGCTGTCCTCCGGCTGGTAACGGCAGAATGTACCGGTTCGCACCGAATTCGCCAAATGC
>JAWVYK010000152.1:0-6912 GCA_033722755.1 Rhodovibrionaceae bacterium
AAGCCGGCGGGGCTGACCCCCTCGACCTGGTCATGCGCCTCGAGGACCTCGGCACCCTTCTGCGGGTTCTCGCAGTGGCGCGGCAGGCGCAGCGCCAGCGTCTCTATCCCGTTTAGGGTGAGGAAGGCATTCATCGGGGCCATCGTGGCGCCCAGGTCGCGCAGGCTGACGGCATGGGCGTGCGTGGTGAACGCCATGTCGCCGAAGGTCTCGTAGAAGCTGAGCCCGTGATAGGCGGGTTCGGGCTCGACCAGTCCGGCGAACTTGTCGTTCTGCGCCCAGTCGAAGGTGCCGCTGTCGACGACCGCGCCGCCCACCGAGGTGCCGTTGCCCGACATGAACTTGGTTGTCGAGTGCACCACGAGGTCCGCGCCCCATTCGATGGGCCGGCAGAGGTAGGGTGTGGCCAGGGTGTTGTCGACGATCAGCGGGATGCCGGCTTCGTGGGCGATCGTCGCAAGACCTTCGATGTCAGACACGACGCCGCCGGGGTTGGCGAGGCTTTCGACGAAGATGGCCTTGCACTTCGGCGTGATCGCCTCGCGCACGGCATCCAGATCGTCGACATCAACGAAATTGGCGTGCCAGTCGAATTTCTTGAAGCTCTTGCCGAACTGGGTGATCGAGCCCCCGTAAAGCCGTGTCGAGGCGATGAACTCGTCGCCCGGCTCCATAAACGCGAAGAAGGTCAGGATTTGTGCGGCGTGGCCGGAGGCGCAGCAGGTCGCTCCACGGCCGCCTTCGAGGCTGGCGATGCGCTCCTCCAATACGGAGACCGTCGGATTGGTGAGCCGCGAATAGATGAAGCCAAAGGTCTGAAGGTTGAACAGCGAGGCCGCATGGTCGGCGTCGTAGAACACATAGGAGGTGTTCTGGAAGATCGGAACCTGGCGGGCGCCGGTGATCGGCTCCGGCTGGCTGCCGGCATGGATCATGCGGGTTTCGAAGCCGAAATCGTCGCCCTGCTTCTTGCTCATGGCACGCTGCCCCGTGGTTGATTCGATGCTTCGCCTTCGCCGTGGGAGAGCCGCTAGGAGGAGTGCACACGCCGGCGCTTGGCGGAGATAACCTTGGAATTGAAGCCGCCCCACGAAAGCTCGGTGTTGAGTCGGCCGAACTCGATCTTGGGGCAGCGGTCCATGACCACCTGCAGCCCGGCCTCCTCGGCGCGCCGCGCGGCTTCGTCGTTGCGCACGCCGAGCTGCATCCAGACCGTCTTGATGCCCTTGTCGGCGGCCAGCTCGATGGCCTCATCGGTGATAGATCCGGCCGCCTCGGAATTGCGGAAAATATCCACGATATCAATATCTTCAGGGACGTCTTTGAGAGAGGCGTACACCTTCTCGCCGAGGATTTCCTGGTCCGTGGCGCGCGGATTGACCGGGATCACCCGGTAGCCCTTCTCCTGCAGATACTTCATCGCGAAGAACGACGGCCGATTCCAGTAGGGAGATGCGCCCACCATGGCGATGGTGTGCGAGGAATCGAGTATCCGCCGGATATAGTAGTCCGGATAGCGGTCGTGGTTCATCGTCCGAGGTTTGGCTGATTTCGGCCGCTCGCGGTTGTCGGCCGCGCGCCGATCACTCGCCATGCCACACCGGGTCCCGCTTCTCGAGGAAGGCGTCGATGCCCTCTGCGGCGTCGCGCGCCATCATGTTCGTCACCATCACCTCGCTGGTGTAGGTGTAGGCGTCTTTCAGCGGACGTTCGAGCTGACGGTAAAAGGCTTCCTTGCCGATTTTCAGCACGTAGGGCGACTTCGCGACAATGCGTGCGGCAAGGGAATCGGCTTCCTCTTCCAGCTTTTCCTCCGGGACGGCCTTGTTGATGAGGCCGAACTCCACGGCCCTATGGGCATCGAGTTGCTCGCCGGTCAGCAGCATCTCCATCGCGATCTTGCGCGGCACGTTGCGCGAGAGCGCGACCATGGGCGTGGAACAGAACAGGCCGATATTGACGCCCGGCGTGCCGAATCGCGTGCTGTCTGCGGCGACGGCCAAGTCGCAGGAGGCGACCAGCTGGCATCCCGCCGCGGTGGCGATGCCGTGCGCTTGGGCAATAACCGGCCGCGGCAGTTCCACGACGCTCATCATCAGGCGGGAACATTGCGAGAAGACCTCTTCATAGAATGCGCGGTCCTTGCGCGAGCGCAGTTCCTTGAGGTCGTGGCCGGCGCAGAAGCCGCGGCCCGAGCCGGCGATGATAACAGCGCGCACTTGGCTGTCGTCCTTGATGGCGTCGAGTTCCGCCTGCAGCGCGGACATCATGCCGGTCGACAGCGCGTTGTACGCCTTTGGCCGATTCAAGGTCAGGCGCGCGACGCCGTTTCGGTCCTCGCGCAGCACGTAGCTTTCGGATGCCGTCTCGGCGGTCTGGCTGGCGGCGGGGCTGGTCGTGGCAGAAGCGGCGTTCATATCGCTGTTCTCCGTTTTTGGGGCGTGCAGGGAATCTGGGGCCTTCGCAGGGCGGTGTTCAAGGTCTAAAACGGCGGACGGTCCAAAACAACAAGGGAAAGCGCATATAAGATGAGCCGCATCACGCCGGAGGAAGTTCAGGAAATTTGCGACACCGCGTTGCCTTGGGCGGTGGATATGGGCATGCGTGTGGAAAGCCTCGAGGAGGGCGCCTGCCAGGTGCGGCTGCCGTTCCGCGAGTCCTTCCTGCGCCCCGGCGGGACGGTGAGCGGGCCAGCCATGATGGGGCTCGCCGACTTCGGCATGTATGTGGCCGTGCTTTCCGCTATCGGCCGGGTCGAGCTGGCGGTCACCACCAATCTTAGCATCAATTTCCTGCGCAAGCCCGGGCCCGCGGATGTGCTGGCCGATTGCCGGCTGCTGAAACTCGGCAAGCGCCTGGCTTATGGCGAGGTGTTCCTGCACTCCGAAGGCGAGGACGCCAGCAAGCCGGTGGCGCACGTAACCGCGACCTATTCGATCCCGCCGGAGCGGCCCGACGAATAGCGGAATCGCTGGCGGCATATTTTCCAGTCATCGCAATGCTTTGATGGTGCGGTATTCAGATACCGCATATCTAACTTTCTCTCTAGAATGGGTTTTTCGCCGTTGACACCCGGCGCCACCTTGCATAGAACCACGACCGCGAGGACGGGCGCGGCCATGCGGCACGTCGCAGCCGAGACGCCCGGGCAGGTAACCATTCATCGAAGAGCGACCAGGCAATGAAGACCTACTCCGCCAAGCCGGCCGAGGTGGAAAAGCAGTGGTTCGTCGTCGATGCCGAGGACGTCGTGCTGGGACGTTTGGCGGCACAGGTGGCGCGGGTCCTGCGCGGCAAGCACAAGCCGACGTTCACGCCGCATGTCGACTGCGGCGACAATGTTGTCGTCATCAACGCCGAGAAGGTCCGGCTTACCGGGCGCAAGCTCGACCAGAAGACCTTCTACTGGCATACGGGCTACGTCGGCGGCATCAAGGACCGCACGGCGCGCGATACGCTGGAAGGCGCGCATCCGGAGCGGATGATCTATAAGGCCGTCGAGCGGATGATCACGCGGGGGCCTTTGGGCCGCCAGCAGATGAAGAATTTGCGCGTTTATGCCGGCGCCGACCATCCTCACGAGGCGCAGCAGCCGAAGGTTCTCGACATCGGGGCCATGAACCCGAAGAACAAGAGGAGCGCTTGATCCCATGGCGCAGGAAACGGAAACCCTGAACGATCTGTCGGAACTGGGTGAGGCGACCGGCACGACCGGCGCGGCGCCCGAGGCCGAGCTTCCGGAGCCGAAGATCGATGCCCACGGCCGGGCCTATGCGACCGGTCGGCGCAAGGACGCCGTGGCGCGGGTCTGGATCAAGCCGGGCAGCGGCAAGGTCAAGGTAAACGGCCGCGAGTTCGAAACCTATTTCGGACGGCCGGTGCTGCGCATGGTGATCCAGCAGCCGCTGGAGGCGGCCGACCGCAAGGACCAGTTCGACGTGGTCGCCACGGTCAAGGGCGGCGGCCTGTCGGGTCAGGCGGGCGCGCTGCGCCACGGCCTGTCGCGGGCGCTCACTCACTACGAGCCTGCGCTGCGCCCGGTGCTGAAGGAAGGCGGCTTCCTGACCCGCGACGCACGTCAGGTGGAGCGCAAGAAGTACGGCCGGCGCAAGGCCCGGCGGAGCTTCCAGTTCTCCAAGCGCTGAGCGCGGTCGCCTGGGTTTTCCACGGCCGGCCTCGACACGCGGTCGCACGCAGTCTTACGGCGGGCGGTTCCCAAGAAGCGGAGCCGCCCGTTCCTCTTACGGACAACAGCCGTCATGGAGGGCGCGAAAATGAGCGCGAATGTTGGCAAACCGACGCAGCAGGTCACCTTCATCTATACGCGCGATCTGGCGGAAACCGCGGGCTTCTATGCCGAGGTCGTCGGTTTGGAGCAGGTGCTGGACCAAGGAAGTTGCCGCATCTTCCGGGTGGCGGGCGAAGCCTTTTTGGGTGTGTGCGCGCGCGATGACAGGGAGGTGGCGCCGGCGGGGGTGACCGTAACCTTCGTGGTGGATGACGTCGACGGCTGGTACGACCGCTTGTGGGAAGCCGGCGCTGAGATCGAAACCGCGCCGGAGCATCATCCCGAGTTCAACGTACATTCCTTTTTTGTCCGCGATCCAAGCGGTTATCGGCTCGAGTTCCAGCGTTTCGAAAGCCCGCACTGGCCCGCCGCCAGCGCAAGCGGGTGACCCCAAGCAGCGCCACGGCTGGTGCATTCGCCGCCAGGCGTGCTAAGCAGCGCTCACCTGCGACAACACGCGCCAAGCAAGGCTGAAGAGCATGAGCGGCATCATTCTTCCCCACCGCGGCATCTGGCCGAAAATCTCCGAAAGCGCCTTTATCGCGGAAAACGCGGTGCTGATCGGCGACCTCGAGGTCGGGGAGGGGTCGTCCATCTGGTATGGCTGCGTCGTCCGCGCGGACGTGAACCGCATTCGCATCGGACGCAACACCAACATCCAGGACGGCACGATCATCCACTGCGACCACGACCCCGAGGGGGACTACCGCGAAACCGGCGGCGGTGTTCCCACGATCATCGGCGACAACATCACCGTCGGCCATATGGCGCTTCTGCATGCCTGCACGCTCGAGGACGATTGCTTCATCGGGATGCGCGCCACGGTGATGGACGAGGTTGTGGTGGAAACCGGCGCGATGGTGGCCGCCGGCGCTCTTGTCACGCCCGGCAAGCGTGTTCCCGGCGGCGAGCTTTGGGCCGGCAGTCCGGCCAAGCGATTCCGGGACGTCACGCAGGCGCAGCAGGATTATTTCGGCTATTCGGCCCGGCATTACGCGCAACTCGCCGACAGCTACAGACGCGCGCAGTCGGACTCCGGAACGTGAGCCTGGGGCGCGCGGGAGAACTCAGGGATGAGCGCGTCGAAACGCCAGCAGACGGGACAGCGCAAGACCGCCGGTTCTGCGAAGCACCGCAAGGCGCGGCCGCGCAATCCGCTGGTACCGGTGGTGCGCGGCCTGCCAATGCAGGTGGAGGATTCGGCGAAACGCTACAAGCGCCATCCCAAGCACCGCAAACGCGCTGAGCCTGGGGACGCCTGAAGGTCCGCGTGTCTGCGGCCGGCGAAGAAAGAACGGGCCCGCCGAAAGACGGGGCCGCACCATTGAGAAAACCGCGAGGATCGCCGGCAATCGGCCTTAGTCCTGCGCCTTTACCTTGACGTAGGAGCCCGGCGCGTCCTCGATCGGCTTCAGCTTGCCGCCGCCGGGTTCGCGCGCCGGCACCTTGCCGCCGGCGTGGCGCTGCATCCATCTGTCCCATTCCGGCCACCAAGAGCCCTCGTGCTGCTCGGCGTTCTCCAGCCACTTCTCCGGCGTTTTGGGGTTCTTCTTCTTCGACGGCAGCGTCCAGTGGCAATACTTGTTGGCGTCGGGATGGTTGACGACTCCGGCGATGTGGCCCGAGGCCGCCAGGCAGAACCGCACCGGGCCGCCGGCGAGGTTCGTCAGCGCGTAGGTCGCCTTCCACGGCGCGATGTGATCCTCGCGGGTCGACAGCATGAATATCGGCTGCTTGATCTTGCCGAGGTCGATGGGCACGCCCTTCAGCGTGATGCCGCCCGGCTTCGACAGCAGGTTCTCCTGATACATCTTGCGCAGGTAGAACGAGTGCATTGCCGCCGGCATGCGCGTCGAATCGGAGTTCCAGTAGAGCAGATCGAAGGGGAAGGGGTCCTTGCCCAAGAGGTAGTTGTTCACGACGAACGACCAGATCAGGTCGTTGGCGCGCAGCATGTTGAAGGTCGTCGCCATGGACGCGCCTTCCAGGAAGCCCTTCTTCTCCATCTGCTGCTCGAGCGCCGAGAGCTGCTCCTCGTCGATGAAGACGCCCAGCTCGCCCGCTTCGGTGAAATCCGTCATGGCGGTGAAGAACGTGGCCGCCTTGATGCGATCGTCGTTCTTTTCGGCCATATAGGCCAGCGTGCAGGCCAGCAGGGTGCCGCCCAGGCAATAGCCGATGGCGTTGACCTCCTTCTCGCCCGTTACCTTCTCGATGACGTCCATCGCCGTCAGCGGGCCCTGGTCCATGTAGTCCTCGAAGGTCTTGTCGCGCAGCTTCTCGTCCGGGTTCACCCAGGAGATGACGAAGACCGTATAGCCCTGCTCGACGGCCCACTTGATGAAGGAGTTCTTCTCCCGAAGATCGAGGATGTAGAACTTGTTGATCCACGGCGGAATGATCATCAGCGGCCGCTTGTGGGCCTCTTCCGTCTGCGGCTCATACTGGAGGAGCTGCATCAGCTCGTTCTGGTAGATGACCTTGCCGGGCGTCACGGCGATGTTCTTGCCGAGCTCGAAGGCCTCCAGGTCGGTCATTCTGATGCGCAGCTGGCCCTTGCCGCGCTCCAGGTCCTCCAGCAGGTTCTCGAGGCCCTTGATCAGGTTCTCGCCGCCCGATTCGAC
>JAWVYK010000153.1:0-6885 GCA_033722755.1 Rhodovibrionaceae bacterium
CCGACGACGGCGAGATGGTGATCATCGAGATGAACCCGCGCGTCTCGCGCTCCTCGGCGCTGGCCTCCAAGGCCACCGGCTTTCCCATCGCCAAGATCGCCGCCAAGCTGGCCGTGGGCTACACCCTGGACGAGCTCGACAACGACATCACCAAGGTGACCCCGGCCTCGTTCGAGCCGACCATCGACTATGTCGTCACCAAGATGCCGCGTTTCACCTTCGAGAAGTTCCGCGGCGCGCAGCCGGTGCTCACCACCTCGATGAAGTCGGTGGGCGAGGCCATGGCCATCGGCCGCTCGTTCCAGGAGTCGCTGCAAAAGGCCTTCCGCTCCATGGAAACCGGCTTCACGGGCCTCAACGACGTGACCATTCCCGATGTCCTGCGCACCGACGGCACGGTGGATAAGGACGTGGTTCTGAGCGAGCTGGCGAAGCCGAAGCCGGACAGGCTTCTGGTGATCGCACAGGCTTTTCGCTACGGCCTGTCGGTGGAAGAGGTTTACGGCGCCTGCAGCTATGACCGCTGGTTCTTGCGCCAGATCGAGGAGGTCGTCGCCGCCGAGGCGCTGCTGAGGGCCGAAGGCCTGCCGAAGGACATGGAAGGCATGCTGCGGCTGAAGAAGATGGGCTTTTCAGACGCGCGCATAGCCGAGCTGATCGGCCTGGAAGAAGTGGACGTGACGCTCGCCCGTCACGATCTGGGCGTGCGGCCGGTCTACAAGCGCGTCGACACCTGCGCGGCGGAGTTCCCCTCGCCAACGCCGTATATGTACGCCTGCTCTGAGGGCGACGGCCTGAACCCGGCGGAATGCGAGGCCGATCCCAGCGATCGCGAGAAGATCATCATCCTGGGCGGCGGACCGAACCGCATTGGACAGGGGATCGAGTTCGATTACTGCTGCGTCCACGCCGCCTACGCGCTGGCCGAGGCGGGTTTCGAGACCATCATGGTCAACTGCAACCCGGAGACCGTCTCCACCGACTACGACACCTCAGACCGGCTCTACTTCGAGCCGCTGACCGCGGAAGACGTCATCGAGATCGCCGGAGTGGAGCAGCGCGCCGGCAACCTGCGCGGCGTAATCGTGCAGTATGGCGGCCAGACGCCGCTGAAACTCGCCCGCGCGCTGGAGGACGCCGCCATCCCCATCCTCGGCACGCAGTGCGACGCCATCGACCGGGCCGAGGACCGGCACCGTTTCCAGGAACTGCTGCACAAGCTGGGCCTGAAACAACCGCGCAACGGCACCGCACGCTCGCTGGAGGAGGCAGAGCTGATCGCCGCGGAAATTGGCTATCCGGTGCTGCTGCGGCCCTCCTATGTTCTGGGCGGCCGGGCGATGGAGATCGTCCACGCCCGCGAGGAGCTGGACCGCTACATGGAGAGCGCGGTGCTGGTCTCGGGCAAGAACCCGGTGCTGATCGACGACTATCTGATGGAAGCCATCGAGGTTGACGTCGACGCCGTAAGCGACGGCGAGCGCGTATTCGTGGCCGGCATCATGGAGCACATCGAGGAAGCGGGAATCCACTCCGGCGATTCGGCCTGCTCGCTGCCGCCGCACTCGCTCTCCCAGGCTGCCATCGAGGAGATCGAGCGCCAGACGGCGCTGCTGGCCCGCGAGCTGCAGGTCGTGGGCCTGATGAACGTGCAGTTCGCCGTCCACAAGGACGACATCTACATCCTGGAGGTCAATCCGCGCGCCAGCCGCACGGTGCCCTTCGTGGCCAAGGCGACCGGCGCGCCCATCGCGAAGATCGCCGCCCAGGTGATGGCCGGGGCGAAGCTCGACTCCTTCACGCTGGAGCGCTCGCGCGCACCGCACGTGGCGGTCAAGGAGGCTGTCTTCCCCTTCACCCGCTTCCAGGGCGTGGACGTCATTCTGGGACCGGAGATGAAATCCACCGGCGAGGTCATGGGCATCGACAGCGAATTCGGCCGCGCCTTCGCAAAGTCGCAGCTGGGCGCCGGCACGCGCCTGCCGGCAGGCGGAACGGTTTTCATCTCGGTGCGCGATTCCGACAAGGCGGCGATGACGGCGCTGGCGCGCGAGCTGGTCGAGCTTGGCTTCGACATCGTCGCCACGCGCGGCACGGCGCGCTACCTCAGCAACCAGGGCATCGCCGTCGAGGTCATCAAGAAAGTGCGCGAGGGACGCCCGCACGTGGTCGACGCCATGAAGTCCGGCAGCGTGCAGCTCGTCTTCAACACAACCGAGGGCGCCAAGGCCATCGCAGATTCCTTCGATCTGCGTCGCACCGCGCTTACCAACGGGATTCCCTACTACACCACCGTCGCCGGCTGCGTCGCTTCGGTGAAGGCGATCCACGGGCTGAAGGCCGGACAGCTTGAAGTCGCGCCGCTGCAGTCCTATTTTAGGGGCTCTTTTTAGCCGGCCCGACAGCGCCGCAACCTTGCGGTCAGGGCCGGTTTTCAGTGAAGTATCGTTCGTTTCGAAGCTGGTTTGGGCAGCGCCGGACCATGAGTAGCAAAGTTCCTATGACCGCCGACGGCTATGCCCGCCTGGAAGGCGAGCTGAAGCATCTGAAGTCCGTCGCACGGCCGGAAGTCATCAAGGCAATTGCCGCCGCGCGCGAGCACGGCGACCTGTCGGAGAACGCGGAATACCACGCCGCCCGCGAGCGCCAGTCCTTCATCGAGGGCCGCGTGGCCGAGATCGAGGACAAGATCGCCCGCGCCGAGGTGATCGACGTATCCAAGCTCTCGGGCGATGCGGTCAAGTTCGGCGCCACGGTGACCCTGGTCGACGAGGACACCGAAGAGGAGATGACCTTCCAGATCGTCGGCGAGGACGAGGCCGACGTGAAAAAGGGCCGCCTGGCCGTCACCGCGCCCATCGCGCGCGCTGTCATCGGCAAGACCGTCGGCGATTCCGTCGAGGTCAGCACCCCGAAGGCCCACAAGGCCTACGAAATTCTGAAGGTCAACTTCGTCTAGCTTGGAGATTCCGGGTCGTGGGCCGGCCTGCGCCGCTCAGCCTTCGGCCTCGTCCGGCTGGACAGCCGCGGCATCGACCGGCACGCCGGGTTCGTCCTTCGAAGTTCCGATCACCTGGATCGTCTGCACCGTGCTTACGTGCGGTGCGCCCGTCAGCTTGCGGGTCAGCTCGTTCTCGTGCGCCGTGTTCCGCGCGACGATCCTGAGCACGAAATCGTGCGGGCCGCGGGCCATGTGGCACTCGCGCACCTCCGGCCACTCGGCCATCAGCTTCTCGAAACCGCCCAGGACCGCATCGCTCTGGCCATCCAACCCGACGAGCGCGAAAAAAGTCACCTCGAAGCCGAGCAACTCGGCGGCGAGTTCGGCGTGATAGCCCTTGATGTATCCGGCCTGCTCCAAAGCGCGCACACGGCGCAGGCAGGGCGGGGCGGAAATCCCGGCGCGCTTGGCCAGGTCCACGTTGGTCATGCGGCCGTCATTCTGCAAATCCTGAAGGATTTTCAGGTCGATCCGGTCGAGTCGATCCCGACGCATGCACTTTTCCTCAATCGGCCGAGGGTGTTTGCGCAATGATATTACCCGCCCGGGCGCGCCGCGCCAAGCCCGGATGCACGGACCGGGCAAAGATTCGCAGGTACCAAACTCATCGGCTGACTTGCGCGCACGCGCGCCGCCTCACATGATCGCCGGCGCCATGTCGGAGAACGCTGAAAAGGTGGAGGCTGGGCTCCCGGATACTCTTTCCTGCTGGATCGTCAGCGACGGCAAGGCGGGCATCGAGGGGCCTTGTCTGGGCCTTGCAGAGGCGCTCGGCGTGGAGCCGGAGGTCAAGCGCATCGACGTGCGCGCACCCTGGCGCTGGCTTCCACCGAACCTTTGGCCGGCTGCCCTGTCGGCCCCCGGGCCTGCAGGCGATCGGTTGAGCCCGCCCTGGCCGGACCTGGTGATCGCCAACGGGCGCAAGGCTATGGCGCCGGCCGCGGCAATCCGGCGGGCGAGCGGCGGACGCGCCTTCGTCGTGGTGCTGCAGGCCCCGCAGATGCGTTTGGACGCCTTCGACCTGGTGATCGCGCCAAAGCACGACCGGCTGGAAGGCGCCAACGTATTCTCCGTGCAGGGCTCGATCACGCGAATAAGACCAGAGACGCTGTCCGAGGAAGCCGAGCGTTTCGCCGGGGAACTGAAGCCCCTGCCGCGCCCGCGCGTCGCCGTGCTGATCGGCGGCACCAGCAAGGTCCACCGCATGGATATGGAAAGCGCGTGCAACCTGGCTGAGGGCCTGGCGCGCATGGCCCGCGAGGAAGGCTGCGGCCTTATGATCACGGCCAGCCGCCGCACCGGGAAGGAAGCCTTTGCGCTCATCCGCGAGGCGCTCGCCGACCTGCCGGCGGTCCTATGGGACGGAACGGGCCCGAACCCCTACTTCGCCTATCTGGGCGCGGCCGACGCCATCGTCGTTACGGAGGATTCCGTCAACATGGTCTCGGAAGCGGCAACGACCGGAAAGCCGGTCCTGGTGGCCGCTCTTTCCGGAGGCTCCGCCAAGTTCCGCCGATTCCACGCCGACATGGCCGCCGCCGGAATCACCCGGCCATTCCACGGCAGGCTCGATGAATGGTCCTACACCCCGCTTGACGAAGCCGGACGCGCGGCGGCAGAAGTCGCTCGCAGGCTGGCGCAGCGTGGCCAGACGGTGAGACGTTGAGTACGGTCGGATTTTGTCACAGCGGATTGCCGTATTTGGCGATAAAGCCTATGTTGATCTTTGGTGGTTAAATGAGGGCGTTGGTTACATTTTCCGCCGGTAAAATATCGCAAAGGAAGAAACTGAGAGATGGCTCATCCAACCGATGTACATATAGGCCAGCGTGTACGGGAAAAACGCATGGCGCTCGGTTACAGCCAAACGGCTTTGGCCGAAAAGCTGGGCATCTCGTTTCAACAAGTACAGAAATACGAAAGCGGGGCGAATCGCATCAGCGGCAGCCGACTCTGGGAAATGAGCCGCGTCCTGGGCGAACCTGTCAGCTATTTCTTCGAAGGCCTGGAGGAAGGCAACGTGGTCCGGGAGCCCCAGGACGGGCGATCCGATACGGAGCTTGGACGCTCCACCCTGGAATTGGCGCGGGCGATCAATTCCATCGACAACGACGAGGTGAAGCAGCAGTTCGCCCGTCTGGTCAAGGCCTTCGCCCGAGCCAGTTGAAAGGCGTAATCGCAGCTTCGGGATCAAGCGCTTGGGCAGCTTCCTCGGCCACGAAGAAGACCGCGGCCTGACACGGCGGCGCATGCGTCTGCGCAAGTGGTGGATCGACGACGACGGCACCTGGCGCGAGGTGTTGCTCGATCATCCCGACCCGGCTCTGAGAACCCCCATACCCGCCACGCTCGGCATGGAAGCCACGGCGCTGCGTCAGTTCGGCTTCATGAAGGTCGGCCGCGTCGGCCCCAACGTGCTGGTGAAATGGGATCTGCGGCAAGTCGCGGAAGACGCTCTCGGCGCTTTCCTCGAAAGCCTTTCGGCGGCCCGCGGCATCGCACAGGTGCTGCTCTACTTTTATATCGACGGCTGGTGCCGGGAGACTTGCCCCGGGCCCCGAAGAGCCCGGGAGCGCATCGGCCAGATTCAGCGCTACAGCGCCGTATCCGCGGTACTCGACCCGCAGACGCGCGCTTTCGCGCCCGACGAAGCCATGCATGGGCAACCGCTGCTGCGCTATGGGTTCGATGCCTGGCGGCGCAGCGAAGGCCGGCTGCAGAACCTCTGGAGCGGGCAACGGGACCGCTGGCTGCTGGACCGCAGCCTCGTGGTCGCGCACAGCGGGCGGGACGGAAAGCCGGGATTTGCCTTCATGGGCCCGGCCTCGGGTGCGGTGAAAATGTTCGGCACGCGCTGGATGCAAAACGCCCTGGGCGCCGCGATGGGCGAGGCGATCCCGCAGATCCGCTACCAAAGCCGCATGGCCGATGCCTATCAAGCGGTCCTGGAAGCACGCGAGCCGCAGTACGACCATGTGCGCGCCCGGCTGACCTTTACCAAGCGCGGCGAGCCCGTCTGGACGACCTATCAGCGCCTGCTGTTGCCCTGTGTCGACGGACGCGGCGAACCTGCCGTGCTCGGCGTCAACGACCTGACGGAAAACGTCGACATTCCCTTCCTGGCCGGCGGCTGAGCGGCCCGGCGGTCTCTCCGCCGCCGCCTATTGGCCCGGCGGGCGTCCCTTCTTGTGGGTCATATCGATCATGTCCTGGCGGGTCAGCCAGATCAGGTCGCCGTGCAGGATTTGCGGCTGGCGTTGCCAGTTCCACATCGCGCCGTGCGGCTGGAAGTGGCGGTAGCCGTAAAATCGCGCCATGCCCTTCTCGACAATCCTTGGCCAGGCGATGCCATACATGTAGTCCGGCTGCCAGCGTTTGAGTGCGACGGCGATGGCCATGCGCGGCAACACCCCGCCCAGGCCGTAACCGCGGAAGCTGTTGCAGCCGTCGCGCAGCCAGACCTCGCCGTGATAGGCCACACGGCCGGTGATCTCCATCGCCATCGGCGCCGCGCAGAAGCAGACCTCCTGCGCCTTGGCGGTGGCGGCCGGATCAGCGTAGAAGGCCCAAAGTCCCTCCAGCCAGTCGATCAGCGGCATGCCGTCCAGGTCATCGACCCGCGCGGCCTGCAAATGGACCACATCGCCGGCCTCGTCGACGCCCTTGATCCAGAACGCCTTGCCGCCGCCGAGATCGGAACGCTCCGGGTCGAACATGGGTGTGATCGGCGCCCGGCCGGGCGCCGTGCGGGAGACGCGGGCGAACGCATCGAAATCCTCCTCGACGCTAAGCCGCATGCCCCTGAACGCGGCGATTTCCTCGATACCGGCAATAAAGGCATCGAGCTGTGCGGGATCGAATGGGCGCGCCGGGCGGTCGCAGTC
>JAWVYK010000154.1:0-6852 GCA_033722755.1 Rhodovibrionaceae bacterium
AACATGATCGCGCGCGAAAACGAGGAGTCCGATCCCGCCCGCAAAGGGGGCACCCGGGCCCAGGTCTAGCACCGGCGGGCGTGGTCTTTCCGAACGCTCCCTTGCCAGCCGCGACGGGGCGCGCTAGCTAGTCGGCCATGCAAGCGCAAAGCCCGCGCGCGGCGCTCTCGGGCATCCGCGTACTCGATTGCTCCACATTGCTTCCGGGACCGCTGGCGACATTGATTCTCGCCGAGGCGGGGGCCGAGGTCGTCAAGGTCGAACGGCCCGGTATCGGCGACGAGATGCGCCACTATCCGCCGGCCTTCGGCGACAGTAGCGCCGCCTTCGCGCTGCTCAATCGGGGCAAACGCAGCCTCACGCTCGACCTCAAGAACCCCGAGGACTTGGAGACCGCCCGCGAACTCGCAGTCAATGCCGACATCTTCGTCGAGCAGTTTCGCCCCGGCGTTATGGACCGCCTGGGTTTGGGCTACGAGGCCTTGAGCGAGAAAAACCCCCGGCTCGTCTATTGCTCCATCACCGGCTATGGCCAGCACGGGCCCGAAGCCGGGCGCGCCGGGCACGACCTCACCTATCTCGCGGCTGCCGGACTGCTTTCCTTGAGCGGCGATCCATCCGATGGGCCTCCGCTGCCGCAAGGTTTGATCGCGGATATCGGCGGCGGGTCGCTACCCGCGGTCATCGACATCTTGATGGCATTGCGCACGGCAGAGCTAAGCGGGGCCGGCTGCCATCTGGATGTCTCCATGTCCGACAACCTCTTCACCTGGGCCTGGTGGGCGCTCGGCAAGATGGGCGCCGGGGCAGGTGCGCCAGAACAGGGCAACGAGATCTTCACCGGCGGCTCACCGCGCTACCGGATATACCGCACGTCGGACGGACGTTTTCTGGCCGCCGCGCCGCTGGAAGAGAAGTTCTGGCAGGAGTTTTGCGAGGTGATCGGCTTGCCGCCGGCCTTGCGCGACGACAGCGCCGATCCGCAGGCGACCGTTGACGCCGTCGCCCGCCTTATCGCCTCTGACACCGCGGAGGGCTGGCGCATCCGGTTCGACGGGCGCGATGTGAGTTGCGCGCTCGTGCTGGGACTGGACGAGGCGGTCTCCGCGCCACATGTAGAAGCCAGGCAGCTTTTCGCAGCCCGCGTGGCGAGTGCCGGAGACGAGATGCCGGCGCTGCCCCCGCCGCTGGCCCCGCAGCTTCGTGGCGCCCAGGATAGGGAGAACGCTCCGGCGCTGGGCGAGGCGGACGCGGCGGCGATCCTGGCGGCTTGGCGGCAGCCGCGAGACTGTGACCCGCCCGGCAAACACGACCGAAAGCCCTGACGCTATGTTCGGAAAGAAGTTCCCGCTCTTTCAAATTCTGGGTTTCCAGATTTACGCCGATCTGACGTGGCTTTTCCTGGCGGTGCTGGTCACCTGGTCGCTCGCCGCCGGGCTGTTTCCGTCGCTCTATCCCGAGCTGGGCCCGACCACCTACTGGTCGATGGCCGTCGTCGGCGCGATCGGGCTGTTCGCGTCGCTCATCCTGCACGAGCTCTCGCATTCGCTGGTCGCCCGGCGCTACGGCCTGCCCATTGGCGGCATCACGCTGTGGATTTTCGGCGGCGTGGCCGAGATGACAAGTGAGCCGGAAAGCGCCCGCGCCGAATTCCGCATCGCCATCGCCGGGCCGCTCATGAGCTTCGCTCTTGCCGGTGTGTTCTATCTGCTCGCCGGCCTGTCGCAGTCGCAGTCGCTGGGTGTGCCGATCACGGGGGTGCTGTCGTATCTGGCGCTGATCAATTTGATCCTCGCCATTTTCAACATGATCCCGGCATTCCCCTTGGACGGCGGGCGGGTGCTGCGCGCCGGCATCTGGGCCTGGAAGGGCAGCCTGAAGCAGGCGACATACTGGGCGTCGATGGCGGGTTCGGGCTTTGGCATGCTGTTGATCGCCCTGGGCCTGGTGGCGCTGGTATCAGGGAATTTCATGGGCGGCTTCTGGTGGATGCTGATCGGCTTCTTCGTGCATTCCGCCGCGCGCAGTTCCTATAGCCAGCTGATGGCCCGGCGCGTGCTCGAGGGCGAGAAGGTAGAGCGCTTCATGTCGCGCGACGCCGCGACAGTGCCGCCCGACATCGACCTCAAGACCTTTGTCGAGGAATACGCCTACGCCTTCCACCACGACTTCTATCCGATTGTCGGGGAGGACGGTCGTCTCATTGCGTGCCTGAACATCCGTCAGGTCAAGGATATCCCGCGAGAGGACTGGCCGAACCGCAAGGTGATCGACATTGCCGACCGCTGCAGCCCGGACAATACGATCCGCCCGGATGCTGATGCCGCACGCCTGCTGCAGCACATGACGCGTTCGGGCAATAGCCGCCTGATGGTCGTCGACGGGAACAAGCTCGTTGGTGTCGTCGTCCTCAAGGATCTGATGGAATATATTTCCATGCGCCTCGACCTGGAAGGCGACGACGAAAATTGAAGCGGCAGGCAGCGCCTAGCCGGACTTCTTGCGCTTCGACAGCCTGGTGCGCCCCTGGTTCGATTTGAGCGCAGCCCCGGCAGCGTCGGCGACGTTGCGGAAAACATCCCATTCGGCCTCGATGAAGCGCTGGGCCGCGGTCCACAGGTTGTAGGCGTTCGGCTTTTTCACCGGTTCCTTGCCGACCAATTTGTCGTAGATGCCAAGCGCCCTGTCGACGCAGTTGTCGATGGCATAGCTCCTGGCGGTCTCCCGCGCGGCGTCGCACATGCGCTCGAACTCTTTCGTCTCGCGGCGCGACAGTCCGTCAAGGGCATCGGCGAAGCTCTGCGCAGATGCATTGGAGGCGAGCAGGCGGCCGTTGCTGCCGTCGTCGACGATCTCATCCACGCCAGGCCCCGAGATCGCGACCACGGGGGTTCCTACGGCCATGGCTTCGGTCAGCACCATGCCCTGGGTTTCCGTCTGCGAGGCGAAGGCGAATACGTTTATCGCCTGGTAGGCGCTGGCCAGGAGGGGATGGTCAAGCGCACCCAACAGATGCACCCGATCGCTGACATCGGCGTTGCGGGCGATCTTGCGGATGTCGCGTTCGGAGGCGCCTTCTCCGACCACCAGAAAATGCGCGTTCGGCGCGTTCTTCAGGAACTGGACGACCGCGCGGGCGAGGTAGGGCAAATTCTTCTCCGGCGCCAGTCTTCCGATGTGGCCGACGACGAAGGCCTGCTCGGGTATGCCCACGGCCTGACGCAGTCCGGCGCCGCTTCCCTCCTGGAAACGCTCGAGATTGACGCCGGTGGGCACCACCTCGATCGGGCTTTCCACGCCGCGTTGGCGCAACAGTTTTGCGATGCTTTCGCTGGGCGCGAAGACCTGATCGCAGAGGTTCGCGTAGCTCGTGGACAGGCGCACGATGAAACGCTTCAGCGGCGGGGAGTCGCCGGGGGCGTAGTGCGTGTATTCCTCGTAGCGGGTGTGATGCGTGAAAACCAGCGGGATCTCGTAGAGGTGCGCGATGCGCACGGCCGTCGATCCGATCAGAAAGGGATGGTGCGAATGCACGATATCGGGCGCGAATTTCTGGATGGCGCGCTGCAGGTCTGCCGGGAAGGGGAGCGCCACGGAAAAATCCGAGCCGTTGAAGTTCTGGATGGCGGGCACCCGGAAGGTGCCTTCCTCCTTATCGGGCATGTTCTCGTAAGTTGGCGCGACGACCAGAACGTCGTGGCCGCGCGCCCTGTATTCCTGCGTGAAAGTCTCCACCGATCGCGCGACCCCGCCGATATGTGGCGTATAGGTGTTCGTCATCATCAGAATCTTCATGCCGCGCGCCCTCGCTTGAAGCGCACTTCGCCCGCTTCAGGACGGGCCGTCACGGGGTCGTGTCCGCTTAGCCGCACCTCGATCTCGGGCGGCTCGCCACGCCAGTTCGCTTTCCAGGTCACGACGACCCCATCGGCCTCCGGCGCAATGCTCACGCTCACCTTTCCGAACTCCGTCAAGGCCGGTCCAAAGCTGAGCGGCTCCGCACCGCCCAGCCACTCTTCTGGAATTCCGGCGGCGACAACCAGACGGTTGCCTTCCTCGCGCAGGAAGCAGTTGCGCAGCATGATTATCCATTCCGCCGCGGCCCAGACGTGCTGTCCGTCGCCCATGCATCCGCCCAGCGTATGAGGGTGGATGGCTTCCGGCCATTGGCCGGTCGGCGAGGCGAGGTCCGCCACCGCGCGCATGAGCTGGAAGTACCGGTCATCGCCACTGCGCAGCAGCACCTGCGCAATGTGCAGTGTCAGGTACGCGTTGATGCCGCTGTGGATCATGTCCTGGAAGAACCCGCCGCGCACGAAACTGTTGTCGATCAGCCAGTCGGCGCTTTCTGTGAGACGGGGATCGTCCACCGGGAAAAGCTGCAGGGGATAGCCCGCCGCGACCGAGCCGATGGCGCCGGCATCCATGCGCCGGTAGGGCGATGCCGGCATGGCCTTCTTGCCGAGCCGCTTTTCTGCGCTGGCCAAACTTCTGTCCACCGCCTTGCGAAAGTCCTTCGCTTCCTCACCGAAGCGCGTTGCGGCCTCGCTGTCGTTATAGGCCCTGGCCAATTCAGCGGCCGCCTCCAGTCCGGCGATGCTCCAAAAGTCGTCCCAGTAATAGTAGTCGTTGGGGCCGAGGTGCTCGGCGCTGAAGCCCGCCGGCATCAGCCCATTGTGCGGCTTTTCGCCGGCATCCTTGATGCGCTTGCGGGCGATCCATCGCGCACCGCGCAGAATAGCGTTGCGCCACTCTGTCTTCGGCGCGCGGCCCGTCATGCGGCAGAAACGGGCGAAAATCCACAGGGCCTCGCCGTTGGAATCCCACTCGCCCTCCTGCGAATGGAAATAGCCGGACTGACTCTGGCGCGAGGGAAACTGGTCGAGCGCGCGCTCTGCCTGCATCTCGAAACCGGCGGCCAGCAGCCCGCTGACGATGAAAGCCGCGTCGCGAAACCAGAACCGCTTGTAGGTATAGGGGCCGGGATACACGTCCTGCGGGGCGTGCAGAATCAGCGTACGCAAGGCGATTTCGTAGAGCTGCTGCATCTCCGCATCCGGAATGTCGAGCTTTGCCGCGGGCGCCAGAACGTCATCCCAGTCCCTTGGCCGCGGCCGCGCCGTCGGCCGCAGGCTTTTCGCCAGCGCGAAGGTTTCGCGGCGAAGCGGCACGACGGCCTCTACGCTGGTGCCGTCATCCCCAGCCTTCAGCGGAAACGCCGCGGCGGCCGTGGCCATGCCGACATCGCAGGACACAGCATCTCCGTCGGCGGCGTCGCGCAGGTGAATGGCCACGTCGCCGGCTTTGTAATCGGAGGCGTGATGGGCGTCCGGCGCCTGGCTGAACCTGACCGCGGGCTCACCGTCCACCTTCCAGCCCTGCCGGTCGTCGGAAAGGCGGATGTCGTGAATGAAGCTGATGCCCTCCGGATTGTAGGGTCGCAGCGCCAAAATCAGCCAGCCGGGCTTCTCGCCGGGCTCTGCGGACGTGCCGCTCTGGTCGGTGTCCACGGCCTGCAGGCGCACGCGGCAGGTCGGCTCGCCTTCGACCTCCTCCGCCCAGGTTTCCGCGGTCAGACGCAGGCCATTGGATTCGGTTTCGGTACGAACGCGCACGCCGCCGTTCAGGTCGACCACCTGCTTGGCCTGCTCCGCGCGCGAGGGCAGCAGCCGCCGTCCGTCGGCGGCGACGACCCAGCCGTCGAGCGACCACTGATCCAGCCAGGGCGTCACGAGGCCCCGCGGGTCCACGATCGGCAATTCCTCGACGTCGGGCAGGCCCACGGCGGTCCAATTGCGGTGGGTCAGGTTGATGTGGGTGATCGAGAAGCCGCGCGGAACGAACGCCTCGGCGTAGGGGTTGAACTGGCGCTCGATCCAGTAGGGCCAGACCCAGTCGAGATTGTGCTGCACCACGCGGCTGTTGATCAGACCGCGCGCATGGAAGACGACGCCGGCGCGCAGCAACTCGATTGGCTCGGCCACCTCCGAAGGCTGGGCAAAACGCTGCAGCCGGCCCATGAGCGCCAACGGGTCGAGGAATCCGTGAGCCTTGGCGGCGCGGCGGAGGATGTAGCGCCATGGAAGCCAGTTAAGCCAGATCATTGCACTCCTGAGTGTTGTCGTGCCGAGCCTGCAGCCGGGATCGGGATCCGCAGCATGAACGTCCGCCAGTTCCTTAGGGTCGGGTCTGCTTCCTGCCGGTTCAAGATCATAAGGTCCGGCTACGGCAAATTCTTTGCGAAATGATAAGCTGAGCCCATGAAGCTGACTTTCCTTGGCACCCGCGGCTATATCGAACCGAGGAGTCTGCGCCATCGCTTGGCGGGTTCCCGCGGCGTCTTCCCGTCCTGGGTTCTTGCCGGGGTGCCGGTTGATCGGAGCCATGCAAAACCGCATGATCGTTTCCGGCTTCGCCGCCGCCGCCAAAACCGGGAAGGGGAGAGCCTCCATGAACGTGTCGAACATCAGTGTCGGGCAAAATCCGCCTTGGGATGTCAACGTGATCATCGAGGTTCCGCTTGGCAGCGATCCGGTGAAATACGAGCTCGACAAGGACTCGGGCGCGCTCATGGTGGACCGTTTCCTCCACACGGCCATGTTCTACCCCTGCAACTACGGCTTCATCCCTCATACGCTGAGCGAGGACGGCGACCCGGTTGACGTATTGGTGGTCGGACGGGTGCCGATCATCCCGGGCGCTATCGTGCGCTCGCGCCCGGTGGGTGTCCTGGTGATGGAGGACGAGGCCGGAGAGGACGAGAAGATTCTGGCCGTGCCGGTGGACCGCTTGCATCCCTACTACACGGGGATCGGATCATTCCGCGACCTGCCCAAGATCCTGCTCGACCAG
>JAWVYK010000155.1:0-6744 GCA_033722755.1 Rhodovibrionaceae bacterium
CTCTCCCGGCTCGCCGGGCGGCAAGAACCGGCCGTCGTCCGCCCTGATGGCGATCTCGGCGCAGGTTTGCCGCCGCCCGACGGAGGCCAGGCGTGCCTCCCACCGGGGATGGTCGCGTTCGGCGTGGTGGCTGCGGCTCAACGCGGTGATGGTCATCGGGCTTTCGCCCTGCCCGTAAATCTGCGCAAAGCGCTCGCCCAGGCGCTCCATCGCCCGCTTGATGTCCTCCACGTACATCGGACCGCCACCGTAGGTGATGCTTTTCAGGTTCGCCACGTCGGCGTTGCCGGCCGCCGGGGATTCGACGAGGCGCTTGACCATGGTGGGCGCCGCGAACATGCCCGTGCCGGGATAGGCCCGGATGAGGGAGAAGATTTCCTCTGGATCGAAGCCGCGGCTTTCCGGAATGACCTGGATCGCCGTCGCCGCCAAGTGCGGAACGCCATAGAGGCCCGAGCCGTGCGACATCGGCGCGGCATGGATGATCGCATCGCCCGGCGAGATATGCTCGACGTCGATGAAGTAGCAATAGGTCATCATCAGCAGGTTGCGGTGGCTGAGCATCGCGCCCTTGGGCTTGCCGGTCGTGCCCGAGGTATAGAACAGCCAGGCCAGGCTGTCCGCTCCTTGCAGGTCGGGCGTCATCGGATCGCCGGCCAGGAGCTGCTCGTAGGCGGGCGTTTCGACGCGCACGATTTCCTTGAGCTGCGACAGCCCGCCGGCATGGGCGGCGATGGCGTCTGCCAGCTTTTCCGTGGCGAAGAGCAGCCGGGCGCCCGAATCCTCGAGGATGTAGGCGAACTCCTTCGGGTGCAGCTTGGCGTTCATCGGCACTGCGGCGAGACCGGCCAGCCAGCAAGCGTTCAGCACCTCCATGAACTGCGGACAGTTGCTCATGGCGATCGCCACCCGATCGCCGGGCTGCAAAGCGAAGCGGCCGCGAAGCTGACCGCTCAGGGCCGCCGCGCGCCGCGCCAGCTCGCCGTAATTCGCCACCACGCGTTCGCCCACAGCAAGCGCCGGCCGGTGGGCGTCGCTGCGTCCAGCTCGGATCAAAAGCTGACCAAGGTTGGCGGGATCTGCCGCGGTGCGGGACATCATCGGGTCCAAAGAGAATTTCTCATCTGACAAGATTTGATAACCACGCCCTGAGCGGCGCGTCAATCTGGCCACAATTCCGCCGGTCCATGGCCACGGTGGCGCCACCACCCTCTGGTCATATATGCTAATGCAATCGGTCCATCACTGGGGACTGGAGATGCCGAGCGGAAGACAGACCAAAGGGCGCACATGGATCGGACGGCTAGCGCTCGCGCTTGCGCTCGTCGCCGGGGGCGCCATTGCGGCCGGCCACGCGCAAGACCTCCGCTTCTTCCGAATCGGCACGGGCTCCACCTCCGGCACCTATTTCCCGATAGGCGGGATCATCGCCAGCGCGATCAGTAATCCGCCGGGCAGCCGGCAATGCGAGCGCGGCGGCAGCTGCGGGGTGCCCGGCCTGATCGCGGTGGTGCAGTCGACCAACGCCTCTGTGGCCAATCTCGAAGGAATCGTGGATTCCACGCTCGATTCCGGTTTCGCCCAAGCGGATATCGCTTACTGGGCCTACCACGGAACCGGCATCTTCACGGACAGCGGGGAGATGAAGGAGCTCAGGGCGATCTCCAATCTCTATCCGGAATCGCTTCACCTCGTGGTGCGCGTGGATGCGCGGATCCGCAGCATCCAGGACCTCAAGGGCAAGCGCGTTTCCATCGACCGTGCGGGCTCGGGCACGCAGGTGGACGCGCGGCTGGTGCTCGACGCCTTCGATGTGGCTGTTTCGGATTTCGAGGCCTTCGAGGTGGGTCTGGGCGAGGCCGCCGATATGATGATGGCCGGAGAACTGGATGCCTTCTTCATGGTCGCCGGCACGCCGGCCAACGCAATCATCGAGCTGGCCACGCAGACGCCGATCACGCTCGTGCCGATCGACGGCGAGCCTATCGACAAACTGCTCGAGGATTACCCGTTCTTCGATCGCGACATCATCCTGTCCGGGGTCTACCGCAACGTCGGTGCGACGCCCACGCTGAGCGTCGGGGCGCAGTGGATCACCTCCACGCGTATCGATGCCGAAACCGTCTATCAGATCACCCGCGCGCTTTGGCATGCCAATACGCGCCATCTGCTCGACAAGGGTCACCCGAAAGGCCGCCTCATCACGCTCGATACGGCGCTGAACGGCGTTGCCATTCCCTTGCACGAGGGCGCGGAGCGCTACTACCGCGAGATCGGCGTGCTGGGCCCGGACGAGCCTGCGCCAGGGACGAAAAAAGCCGCTTCCGATGGCGGCGAGGACGGCGCGGAGGGCGAAGAGGGGGATGCCGAGACGGGCGGCTGACGCCCCCCGAGTCGGCCAGAGTTTTTACGGATCTTCGATCACCCACGGCTCCTCGGCCGCCAGGTCGGTCCATTCGGCCATGGCGGGGTGGGCCATGACCGCGCGGCAGTAGTCCGCCGCCCGCTCGCCCATCGGCACGTCGTAGGTGATGAAGCGCGTGACGACCGGTGCGTAGAAGGCATCGGCTATGGTGAAGTCGCCGAAGAGAAAGTCTCCGTTCGCGCCGAAGCGCCCGCGGCAATCGTCCCAGATATCCAGCACGCGGGAGATGTCGCGCTCGGCCTCCTCGCTGGGCTCGACCTTTTGGTGTCGGTTTCGGATATCCATCGGCAGTTCGCGCCGCAAATCGGCGAATCCGGCGTGCATTTCCGCAGTCGCGGCGCGGGCCACGCCGCGCGCAGCAGGATCGTTCGGCCACAGGCCTGCCCGCGGGAACAGCGCGGCCAGGTATTCGGCGATGGCCAGCGAGTCCCAGACGACCAGCCCGTTATGGTCCAGCGCCGGCACCCGCCCGCTGGGTGAGCGCTGCAGAATCGCGCCGCGGGTTTCGGGTTTGTCGAGCGGGACCACCACCTCGTCGAACTCGGCGCCCGTCTGCTTCAGGGCCAGCCAGGCGCGCAGCGACCAGGACGAATAGTTCCGGTTGCCGATGGTTATGGTGAAGTCCGGCATAGCCCCTTGCCCCGATGCCGCGCCGGCCATGCGGCCGGCGATTGCTTCGTCTATCCGATATCTGCGGGCTGGCAAGCCTAACGGACGGAGGGCTAATCTGTCATCAAGCGGTTTTTGCAAGGGTACGCGAGTGCCCGAGCCGGAAAGCCGCCCGATCCCTGGAATGCGGAGGATACATGTCGATCACGCTGACAACGCGCGCAAAGCACAGCCTGCCAATCGAGACCGTGACGGCGAAGGGCTATCCCGATTGGCTGAAGCAGCAGGATAGCGGCGCCCAAGCCTGGATTGCCGCCTCCCGCTTCCGCGGCAAGGCCGGATCGCATCTGATGATCCCCGGGCCCAAGGGAAATCCCGTGCGCGTCGTGGTCGGCGTGGAAGGAGCAGAGGATATCTGGTCCTTCGGCGGCCTGCCGCGGGCATTGCCGCCCGGCGCCTATCGGCTCGACCCGGAACCGGAGAGGCAATCCGCAACGCTCGCCGCGCTGGGCTGGGCTCTCGGCGGCTACCGCTTCGAACGCTACAAGCGCTCGGAAGAAAAGCTGGCGGAGCTCGTCTGGCCGAAGGCCGTGGACCGCAAGGCGCTCACGCGCGCCGCGGAGGCCACCTTTCTGGTGCGCGACCTGGTCAATACGCCGGCCGGCGATCTCGGCCCGGCAGAATTGGCCGAAGAGGCGATGGCGGTCGCCAAGGCGCACGGCGGCAAGTGCAAGGTGACCGTCGGCAGCAAGCTTCTGGAAAAGAAATATCCGGCGATCCACGCCGTCGGCCGGGCGGCGGGCAAGGGCCGCGAGCCGCGTCTTATAGACCTGACCTGGGGCGAGGAGGGACCGCTCGTCGTCGTTGTCGGCAAGGGCGTCTGCTTCGATACCGGCGGGCTCGATCTGAAGTCGGCCGGCGGCATGAAGAATATGAAGAAGGACATGGGCGGCGCCGCGCATGCCCTGGCTCTGGCCCAGATGATCATGGGGGCGGGGCTGAAATTGCGCCTGCGGGTCCTCGTTCCGGCTGTGGAGAACGCGGTTTCGGGGGACGCCTTCCATCCCCTGGACGTTCTGGATACGCGCAAGGGGTTGACCGTCGAGGTCGGCAACACGGATGCGGAAGGGCGCCTTATTCTCTGCGATGCGCTGGCGGAGGCCGACCGGCACAAGCCCGACCTGATGATTGATTTCGCCACGCTGACGGGGGCCGCACGCGTCGCCCTGGGGCCGGATCTGCCGGCTCTCTTCACGCGCCACGACGACCTGGCGGAGGACTTCGCCACGGCCGGCGCCCGGCAACAGGACCCGGTCTGGCGGCTGCCCTTGCACACGAGCTATCGCAAGATGCTGGACAGCAAGATCGCCGACATCAACAACGTCTCCGATGGCGGCTTCGCCGGCGCGATCACCGCCGGGCTTTTTCTGGCGGAGTTCGTCCACGAGTCGACGCTGTGGGCGCATATAGACCTCTATGCCTGGAATTCGAGCACCCGACCGGGCCGGCCCGCGGGTGGCGAGGCGATGAGCTTGCGCGCAGCCTACGCCGTGGTCGAAAAGCGTCTCGGGGCTGATGCACGCCCCAAGGCAAAGCGGCAGGCCAAGCAGGCCGCCCGCAAGAAACGGCCGGCGCAATAGCGCGCGGCTTGCGCGCAGGCTCGCACCACGACCCGGGCGCATGTCGGCGCTGCAGCATGCAAGGTCGTTTCGCGGCGCATTCCGGTCTCGGCGCTTCGTGCTAATCTTCTTGCGCGTTCGGCATCGCCTGCAGACGGCGGTCCACGCGCCAGGCAGGGGAGAAATGCATGTTCAAAAAAATTCTGTGTGCGGTCGACGGCTCGGATAACGCGCGCCGGGCTGCGGAGGTTGCTGCGCAGCTCGCGTCCAAGTTCGGCGCCAAACTGACGCTTCTGACGGTGGCCAAGAAGCTCGAGGTCACCGAGCAGGTGAAGCGCTTTATGGAACTCGAGCACATTTCAGGTGAGCCGCAATACGTCCTCGACGAGATGACCGAGAAGATCCTGGACGAGGCGAAGGACGCCGCCCGCGCCGCCGGCGTGCCGGAACTCAAGACCGAAGTGAAGACCGGTCACCCCGCGCGCACGATCACGCAATTCGCCGATCGCATAAACGCCGACTGCATCGTCGTCGGCAGCCGAGGAATGGGGGACACCGAGGGTTTCTTCCTGGGCTCGGTCTCCCACAAGATTTCTTCGCTGGCGAAGTGCACGGTGATTACCGTCCGATAGCCGCCGCTCCCAGCTTCTGCGCGCGGACGCCTAGTATCCGCGGGACAGGTCCACCACGTTGGTGAGGGGTTCGCCGCGGCGCAGGCGGTGCATGTTGTCCACCACCTGACGGGCCGCCGTCTCCGGCATGGTCAGGCTGGCGATATGCGGGCTCACGAAAACCCCGGGATGCGTCCAGAAGGGATGGTCCGCTGGCAGCGGTTCTTTGCGGAAGACGTCCAGCGCCGCCCCGGATAGATGGCCGGAATCCAAGGCCTGCAGCAAGTCGTCATCGACGAGATGCCGGCCGCGTCCGACGTTGACGACGTAGGCGCCTTTCGGAAGCTTTGCGAAGAGTCTGGCGTTCAGAATGCCCTCGGTTTGCGGCGTCAGCGGCAGCAGGCAGACCAGGATTTCGCTTATCGCCAACATGTCGTCCAGCCCGCTGTCGCCGTGATAGCAGGCGATGCCCTCGATATCCTTGGGGCTTCGGCTCCAGCCCATGACGTCCAGTCGCAGCTGCGCCAGTGCGCGCGCCGCATCGGCGCCCAACTCGCCCAGTCCCAGGATGCCGACGCGCCGCCGCCAAGGCGGCTTGGGCATGTGCTCTTGCCACAGACGCTCACGCTCTTGCCGTTCGTATCTCGGCAGCTCGCGGTGATGACGCAGCACCATCAGCGTCACCCACTCGGTCATTCCCGCGGTGAGCGCCGGGTCCACCATCCGCACCACCGGAACGTCCTCCGGAAGCTCGGGGTCGCCCAGAAGATGGTCGACGCCCGCACCCAGCGAGAAGATCGCTTTAAGGTTCGCAAAGGACTTCAGCAGGCCTTCCGGCGGTTTCCAGATCAGCGCGGCTTCGATGTCGTCCGGCTCGCCGATATCGGGATAGGCGCGGAACTCGATGTCCGGGTCGAGCGCATGGATGGCTTCGCGCCAGTCCTCGGCCCGGTCGGTGTCGGATTTGAACAGAAGCGCCATCGTCAGACCCTCACCACGCCGCTTTCGGTTGCCTCCAGATCGAAGGCCGCCTTCATCAGAGCCCTGGTGTAGGGATCTTCCGGCCGGTCGAAGATCTGCTCCGCCGGGCCCTGCTCCACCACCTCGCCGTCCTTCATGACGATGACGTGGTTGGCGAGCGCACGGACGACGCGCAGGTCGTGGCTGATGAAGAGGTAGGCCAGGTCGTGGCGCGCCTGCAGCTCGCGCAGCAGCTCGACGATCTGCGCCTGCACCGACATATCCAGCGCGCTGGTCGGCTCGTCGAGGACGACGAAGCGCGGCTTCAGCACCATCGCGCGGGCCACGGCAATGCGCTGGCGCTGGCCTCCGGAGAATTCGTGCGGGTAACGATGCCGGCTGTCAGGGTCGAGGCCCACTTCCTCCAGTGCGCCGATGATCATCTCCTCGCGGTGCTTCGCGCTTTCGCCCAGCGCGTGGACCTTCAGGCCCTCTTCGACGATCTGACCGACCGACATGC